>SBEK01000068.1 GCA_009668925.1 Deltaproteobacteria bacterium | reverse complement strand
GGGGGGCCACAATCAGAATATAGATGAACAGAAACGTCCACCAGGTTTTCGGATCGGCATTCATCGAAGCGATTCCTTCGATCAGCGGCTTGCCCATATAGCCGGGCACATAATGAATAAGCACCCACTTCAGGGCCAGAATGACGGCGCCAAACGGAATCGTAAAAACGATACCTTCCACGATAGCCTTTTTCCAGTTATTCAGGGTCAGACCGAAGGTCGAAAGGGGAAAACTGGATGTTTTCATAAAGACGATAAAGAAAATGAAGAACGCGAGAGTCAGGGGCAGCGTGATGTAACTGCTGTTCTTGCCGATATTCATCACGTACTTCAGGCCATCGAGACTGAACGTGAACAGCGACAGCATGATGACGATATAGACAAAGAAGTTGCCCAGAGTGACGCGGGTTTTAAATTCGTCCAGTTGCTTTTCCAGAGCTTGCAGGGCCACATCATTGGAATGGCGAAGCCGCTGGCCGATGTTCTTCGTCAGATGATAAAAAATGCTGTAGATCGCTTTGTCCCGTTGGGCAATTTCCTGGAGATCGGCAAAAGATATGCTGCGCAAGCGGCACGGCAATTTCGCACAGGCGGAAGCCGAGCGAAGCCCGCTGTCCAGCAACGACACTTCGCCCACCGTATCACCGCCTTTCAATGTAGCGATCACGTGGTTTTGTTTGTGTTTGGCGTCGTAGCGGCTGATTTCGAGTGTGCCGTCAATGATCAGAAATATTTCACGGGCCTCGTCCCCTTCATGCATCAGGTAACAATCTTTATCCAGCGTGATTTCCTTGCTGATGGAAAAAAGCGTCCTGATCTGCTCCTCGCTGAGGCCCTCAAATAGAGAATTCTTTTGGGATCGCTTGTAAACGTTATCGGAGGTAATCGGATCATCCAAGGCCATGTCCTAACCTGCCCAAGTTTGTTTTGGAGACAACGCCAACTGTCGGATCGTGAGTATATGGAGATGCTCTGCGCCTGTCAAGGCCCTCATTGCGGTGATCTCCACGGTCGGAAAAGCGTAAACTTCTTATTGAATATGTCCCGGGACCATGATTTACTCGCACCTCAGGCTTGAGTTCGGGACTACGGATGCTTATCTTAAACAGGATGGCGATCTCCGGATCGCCAAGCGAAGGAGCCGCCCGAAAAACAAAAAACACTGCTGGTGGTGAAGAGACGTTATGGGTTTAATTCGACTGTTAATCAGCGACCCGATCGCTTTCGTTATGCTGTCCGTGTTACTCTTGTATTCCGTGATTTTACACGAACTGGCCCACGGCTGGGTGGCCTACCGGATGGGCGATGCCACGGCCAAATGGCTCGGCCGGCTGACACTGAATCCGCTGAGGCACCTCGATCCCATCGGCTCGCTCATGTTGCTTATTGTCGGCTTCGGCTGGGCCAAACCCGTCCCCATCAATTTGGAGAACATCCCGGCGCCGCAAAGACGAAAAGGCCTGATCCTGGTGTCGGCCGCCGGCATTTCGGCAAACATCCTGATTGCTTTTTTTGCTTTGCTTGCCTGGCGACTCTTTTCGCCAGCGCCCGGCGGTATGATCTATCAGGTACTGTATCTGCTTTCCTATATCAACATCTTGCTGGCGGCGTTTAACTTAATTCCGATTCCTCCTCTGGACGGTTCGAAAATCCTGATGGGGTTTACACCGGAATCGATTAACCGCGTCCTTTATCAAATTGAACCGTTCGGCTTTTTCATTGTGCTGGGGCTTTTGCTTCTGGGAGCACTGGACCCCGTGATTCATCTATTTCAGTACGGCATTATCACACTTATATCTTTATTCTTGCCTTCATAAAAATAAACGAAACAAAGGAGGAAAACAGTATGATGGTTTTTTCAGAGCTTCTCCGGAAAAGGCGGGCTATCAGGGACTTCGAAGCCAAAGAGGTTCCGTTGAAAATCGTGGAGGAAATTCTGCAGGAAGCGACGCTTGCACCATCCGCCAGCAACAATCAGCCTTGCCGTTTCATTGTCGTCCAATGCCGCAAGACCATCAAAAACCTGTCCGATGACAGCAAGGCCAATCTCCTGCGGGATAATGCCGAGAATAAAATAAAGCTTAATTCCGACTATATTGCATTTCTTCAAAACGAGAATTTCAACGTGTTTTACAATGCACCTTGCCTTATTTATGTCGTCGGAGCAAAATCGGTCGGCTCGCTGGATGTGGATGCGGCACTGGCGGCAAGCTACATTATGTTCAGTGCAGCGGCCCGCGGGTTGGGCACCTGCTGGGTTGCTCTAGGCGCCAACGTTCGCGATCCGCAACTCAGGGGCGAGCTGGGCATTTCCGACAATCACCGGATCGTGGCGCCGATTATCATCGGCTACCCCAAGACGATCCCCGCGCCATCGGAGCGGCATGCGCCGGAAATTCTGCGTGTAATCACCGAGGCACGTTGACGCCGGGCTAAATATCGGCAGCCAGCATTTTTAGTCCGGCGGCGGGTTCTTTGCTCCAGTGGACGCGGATGATCTTGCGGCCTTTGTCCATCAGCGCCCGGAGATCCCCTTCGGCCTGGGCTGCTTTAAGTTCGCCGAAGGTCAGCGATGATCCGGGCGCTCCGAGAATGTCGGGGATGTCCAGATCTGATGTACTGTCCTCCGTCAGTTGAATAAACAATCCGCGGCCCGCATCGCCTTTGTGCATCTGGCCGGTCGAATGCAAGTAGCGGGGGCCGTATCCCAGCGTCACAGCCATGCCATATTTTGCGGTCATTGCCGTCCGCAATTCGTTGAGAGCCTCGTCGATTTGGGGCGTTGGACTCAAATAAACCTGCAGCCCTACATAGGCATTGGCTGTTCCCGACATGAGAAAATCTCTTAATGCCTCGGAGATGGTCGTCCCGGTTATACCGCCGTACAGAACGACGCCGTTGCCGGCCAGCGACGGGAGTCCCTTTGGTGATGCGCTGTTTTTCCTATACGCCTTGATCGCATGATGGGTATGAACTTTGGTGGCTTCGACATCGGGCTGATCAAACGGATTAATTCCCATGAGATGAGAGGCAACGGCTGTCGCCATTTCCCATAAAAACATTTGCCCCCCCAGATCATAAGCGTCACCAACCCGTATTTTCAGGACGGGGTGTCCGGCGGTAGCCAGCTCCGTTATTCGTGAACTCCATTCGTCATCGGTCTCATGAAAAAAAACAAACACGCGGTCGTTGCGATAAACACCGGCGTTCATCGGCAGCTCGTTCAGCACCGGCAGAATCCCTTTACCTTCTTTACCCGTGCTCTCGGCAATCAACTGTTCCAGCCAATCACCAAACGGCTTCCATGACGGTGGAAAAATCAGGGTCAGCTTGTCACGCTTATATTGTGCCAGCGTCCCCAGAGCGGCGCCTAAAAGACAGCCGGTGGAGTCGCCTTTCCCCGAAAAAAAATCAGCCCTTTCCCGCCCCGCTACTGCCGCTGCGTTTTGCAGAAGCCTTTCGATTTGAACGCCGATCAGCGCGGCCGGGATCATTCCGACCAGAGATAACGCCGAATAACGGCCGCCGATATTGGGATTGTTGGAAAATACGTAAGGAAGCTGCAACTGCCAGGCCTGCTCAAGCATCGGGCTGCCTTCGTCCGTAATGACCATAAAATGCTCGTTGGCCGAGACACCCGGCTGTTTTGCGGCCAGATTATAAAAATAATTAAAAAGGGAGATGATTTCCAGGGTCTTGCCTGACTTGGAGGAAACAATAAAAAGTGTTTTGTCTATGTTCAGTTTCTGTGCGACACAGGCAATGGTCGGAGGGTCAGTCGTATCGAGGGTCTGTAGTCTTGGAAATCCGGGCGCGCTTCCAATCATTTTATTAAACACTTCGGCGGACAGGCTGGAGCCTCCCATTCCCAGAAGAACGACGTCCTCGATATCACCATTCGTGAAGGGTTCGAGAGATGCGCGGATACGGTTGGCATTTGCGGCTGTTTCAACCGGAGCGTGCAGCCAGCCCAGACGATTGGAGATTTCCTGCGGCGCCGGTTTCCAAACGCGAAAATCGTTGGCCCAGATGCGCGCGGCAATATTGCTGCGCCGCATTTTTTCGAGTGCATTGGTCACTGTGCTTTGATAAGCGCCAAGGAGGAAAGAAATGCCCGCCGTCTTCATGACTGATCTCCTTCGTTACCGAGCCGACAGCAATTCCTTGGCCGCCGCAATGATGCAGGCGGGCGTGAAGCCGAATTTTTCATAAAGCACCGGTCCGGGAGCCGATGCACCAAAGGTTCCCATGCCGATGATCTTTCCCGCCAATCCGACATAATGTTCCCAGCCCAGTTTGATACCGGCTTCCACGGCCAGGCGGGCCTTCACGTGCGGAGGCAGGACGGATTCCCGGTACGCTTCGGGCTGACTGTCGAATATTTCCCAACTGGGAAGCGAAACCAGACGAACCTTTGTGCCGTCTTCGGCAAGCGTCCGAGCCGCCGACAGCGTGATCGCCACTTCCGAGCCCGTCGCAATCAGGATCAACTCCGGATCGGGTGAAGACTCCCATAGAACATAACCGCCGCGCCGAACGCCGGCGGCCGGTGCGCAGACCGTGCGGTCCAGTACGGGCAGGTTCTGGCGGCTGAAGACGAGCGTGGTCGGACCCTTCGGGTTCGTGAGCGCCAGACGCCACGCTTCCACTGTTTCATTGGCGTCGGCCGGACGCAGCACGGTCATGTTGGGAACCTGCCGCAAATTCATGATTTGTTCAACGGGTTGATGCGTCGGACCGTCTTCACCCACCCCGATACTATCGTGTGTGAAAACAAAGATCGTGCGCAGACCCATCAGCGCAGCGAGACGCATCGGCGGGCGCATGTAATCAGCGAAGGTTAAGAAGGTTGCCGTATACGGAATAACGCCTCCGTGCAGCGCCAGACCGACGGCGATAGCTCCCATGGCATGCTCGCGAACGCCGAAGTGGATATTCCTTCCCGTATAATCCCAGGCGCCTCCAACCATCCCATGCAGTCCGGCGCTCGGCAAAGACGGATTCTGGAAATCGCCCATTCCTTTAAGCCAGGTAAACGTTGAAGGATTAAGGTCAGCCGAACCTCCGGCCAGTTCGGGGATTTTTGCGGCCAGGGCCTGCATGACCATTTCCGAGGCTTTGCGTGTCGCCACATCTTTGGAACCCGCGGGAAATTCAGTAAGTGCCGCATCCCAGTCGGATGGAAGTTCGCCCTCAAGCGTTCTTTCCAGCACAGCTGCCTGCATTGCGTCTTTTTGACGATAAATCTCCAGGGTCTCGATCCACTGTTTTTCATCCTTCTTGCCGCGTGCAACGGCTCTGCGGAAATATTTTCCGACCTCTACAGGCACATGGAACGTTTCATCGCTATCCCAGCACAGCGCTTCTTTTGCTCCTTGCAGTTCCTTTTCACCCAGAGGAGATCCATGTGCATCACTGCATCCCTGCTTTCCGGGCGCGCCATAGCCGATCGTCGTTTGCACACAGATCAATGAGGGCTTGGCCGTTTCCTTTTTGGCTTTTCTAACGGCCCGATCAATGGCCATTACGTTATTGCCGTCTTGAACTCTTTGCACTTGCCACCCATAGGACTTAAAACGCATTTCAATATTTTCGGTAAAGGACAACCCCGTAGAACCGGCCAGAGATACTTTGTTGTCGTCATAGACAACGATAAGTTTTCCCAGACGCAAATGGCCGGCCAGAGCGCACGCTTCGGCCACGACGCCCTCCATCATGTCGCCGTCTCCGGCCATAACATACGTGTAATGGTCGATGATCGTTTGCCCGCCGCGGTTGAATCTTGCCGCCAGTTGCGCCTCGGCAATGGCCATGCCGACGGCATTCGCCAGTCCCTGCCCCAGCGGGCCGGTGGTCACTTCGACGCCTGCCGTGTGCTGATACTCCGGATGTCCCGGGGTATGGCTGCCCCACTGGCGGAAATTTTTGATATCATCGAGCGAGAGATCATATCCCGTTAAATGCAGGAGAGCATACAAAAGCATCGAGGCATGCCCCGAGGACAGGACAAAGCGGTCGCGGTTCGGCCATTGGGGATTTGCGGGATTATGCTTCAGGTGTTTTGTCCAGAGGGTAAAGGCCGCCGCCGCCGCACCTAGCGGCATGCCCGGATGGCCCGATTTGGCTTTTTCTATGGCATCCGCCGCCAAGAACCGTATAGTATCAATGCATTTCTTCTCAAGTTCGCTTTTGTCAGGCATGTCGTCTCCTTATGGAATTGAAGATGGTTTATTTAAAACAAAGATTCAATTATTGCACGAGAAAAAAATTTAACGGCTTTCCGGCAGTGTTTCGGCAAGCCAGGCCAGATATTCAGGACTGCCTGCAATAATCGGAACGGCAATGATCTCCGGTGTATCGTAGGAGTGCAGTTTCTTGATGACGGCGGCAACTTCGTCAAAAAGATCTTCACGCGTTTTGATCAGGCAGAGGCATTCATTCGAATATTCCACCTTGCCCCGCCAACGATAGGTGCTCTCTATGCCGCCCGTGATCTGAACGCACGCTGCCAGATGCGCTTCTATGAGACTTCGGGCAATAACCTCGGCCTGTTCTTTGGTTTCCGTTGCAGTCATTATTTGAATGAACGACATCCTTCTCCTCTGCTCCTTTATCCTTGGTCCTTTATTCTTTTTTTGTCATCTCATACATCATGATCGCCGCCGCCTGCGGGAGGCTCAATGAATCCGACCGTCCGTTCCCGGAAATACGCCAGCGCTCACTGGATTGCTCAAGCAAATCTGCCGGCAGGCCGTGGCTTTCGCTGCCCACCAGCAAAGCGCCTCTTGGCGCGAGCGGATGCGGTGCAAGGCCCTGGCGAACATCACTGCCGATTACAACATAATTTTTTCTGATCGCGGGAAGTGCAGCCGCGATATCCACATCCGCAAGGATCCTCAAATGAAAAAGAGCCCCCATGGATGCTCGGATGACCTTGGGATGCTGCCAATCCACTGAACCTCCTCCCAGCAAGAGATCCCCGAATCCGAACCAGTAAGCACTGCGCATCAATGCGCCCAGATTCTGAGGATTGGAAATTTGATATCCGATGAGGACGTGTCCCTCAGCGGATTTCAGCCATTCGGGAAAAGACGGCGGCTTCTTGTTCTTGACAATGGCGATCAACCCCTCCGGTTCTTTATCCTGGCTCAGCTTCTTCCACTGCGAACGCGTCAGCGGGTAGACCGGATGACGATCTTTCACGGGTCCGACCAGTTCTTCCCAGTACCGATTTTTTTCAGGCAAAACGAGCAGGGCTTCTATCGGCCAGGCGCTTTTCAACAGCTCCTCGACGACTTTTATTCCTTCGGCCAGAAATGAGCCGTCATCGCGGCGGAATTTAGCATCACTGAGCCGAGCCCATCTTTTTAACTGATTTTGCGAGGCGCTGGGCAGATCATTTTTCATTCAGATGCCGCTCCTTCATGGTCACCGGCGGAACTTCGCGTTCTTCTTTATCCGGCCAAATGATGGACGAGATAACTGATATAATGAGAATTGAAGCGATAACGATCAGCGAGGCCGCAACAGGGACATGGAAGAAATCTTCAATGAGCATCTTGACACCGACAAATGTAAGGATCGCCGCCAGACCGTAGTGGAGAAGGTGGAATAACTTCATCAGACCGGAAATGGCAAAGAAAAGCGACCGCAAACCTAAAATCGCGAAGACATTGGACGTATAGACAATAAAGGGATCCTTGGTGATGGCCAGCACGGCGGGAATGGAGTCCACAGCGAAGAGAATATCGGTGGTTTCTAGGGCAAGCAGGACGGCCAGCATCGGCGTCGCGAAACGCACGCCGCGCTTCCGGATAAAGAATTTTGTTCCGTGAAATGTTTTCGTGACCGGAATGAAATACCGAAGCAGTTTTATGGCGATGTTTTTATCCGGATGAACTTCTGTTTCTTTGTTGAGCGCCATCTTTACGCCGGTAAAAACCAGGAAAGCTCCGAAAAGATACATGACCCAACTGAAGGCATTGATGAGTGCAACACCGGCAAAAATAAAGACGCCGCGTGTGGCGAGCGCCAACAGTATCCCCCAGAAAAGAGCCTTATGTTCATAAGCGTGCGGAACATTGAAAAACCGGAATATCAGCATGAAGACGAAAAGGTTGTCGATACTCAGCGAGTATTCGATAAGATAGCCGGCAAAAAATTCCATCGCCTTGCCATGCCCGTAGAAAAAATAAACTCCGGCACAGAACAGGAGCGCCAGGGACACCCAGAAAAGCGTCCACAACATGGCCTCCTTCATTCTGACGACGTGAGCTTTACGATTGAAGACACCCAGGTCAAGAGCCAACATGGCCAAGATAAATATCGCAAAGAATATCCACCACCACGTCATGAATGCAACCCTTTATCACTAGATTGATCGGCCCAGCGCCTGAGCGGCGTTGTGGATGACATCCCAGGCCGGGCTGAAAGGCGGGGCATATGCCAGATCCAGATAACCGATCTGATCAAGGTTAAGCCCCGTCCAGAGGGCAACGGAAAGAACATTTATTCGGCCCACAACACCGGCCGCACCGACGGCCTGGGCCCCCAAGAGCTTTCCTGATGATCGGTCGGCAATCAATTTCAGACCGATCGGAACCGTCCCCATCGCCTGGACAATTGCATTGCCCCAGGTGATGTTGCTCGCCGGCGAGTAGCCGCAATCTATAGCTTCCTGCTCAGAAATTCCTGTGGCCGCGCATTCCAGATTAAACAGCCGGAAGGACTGAGCGCCGACAACGCCGTCAAAAGCCAGCGGTTTGCCGCCGATATTTCGACCGGCGACACGTCCCTGCTTGTTCGCTACGTCGCCCAGAGGCATATTGACGAAACGGCGGCTGACTTTGTGAAACGACTCACAGCAGTCGCCCGCCGAATATACATTTTCCCGGGAGGTCTGTTGGGCAAAGTTGACGGCAATTGCCCCGGATTCGCCTATTTTCAGACCCAGCGATTTCGCCAATCCCACATCGGGCCTCACGCCGATCGCCAGTAAAACCATATCGCCTTCCCAATCGCCCTTATCGGTAATGACGCGCAACCCTGCCTCAGGTCCTTTTTCAATGGTCTTAGCAAGCGCACTTGGGACAAACTCGACGCCGTGAGTCTGTAATTCTTTGAGCATAACGGCCGAAAGAGCCGCGTCCCAGCGATTAGCGGGCAATTCGCTGTTATGAAGAATCGTTGTCTTGATACCCGCCGAATGCAGGGCCTCGGACATTTCCAGGGCAATGAAACCTCCGCCGATGATGATGACGTGCTTAGCATTTTTTTCGCGAAGCCAGGCCTTGATCTGCAGCGCATTTTCCAGATTTCTCAGCGAGAAAACGCCGGGGAGGTTGATTCCCGGCATGTCCGGAATGACCGCCTGCGTGCCGGTCGCAATAACCAGCTTATCGTAAGGGAACCGGCGGCCGTCTTTTAGGGCAACGATGCTCTTCTGGGAATCAATTTCGATGACTTCGGCATTCAGCTGTATGTCGATCCCGCCCTCGCGGAACTTTTCGGGCGTACGGGCAACAAGCAGGTTGATGTCGGTAATAAGATCTCCGATATAGTAAGGAGTCGGACAGGATGCGTACGCCGTAAAATTGCCTTTCTGTAAAACGGTTACGTTTAGAGAAGGGTTGTTGCGTTTTGCCTCAGCTGCCGTGGACGCCCCGCCCGCGCCTCCGCCGATAATGACTAAGTGACTGCCCATAGTCCCTCCGCGTTTATGCTTTAGGGATGGATACCTGCCTGCGCCACAGGATGACCGCTATACCCGCCAGCATCATCACGGTGCACAAAACCTGCCCCATCGTTTGGAATCCGAGAACGAATCCGAGTTGCACGTCCGGTTCGCGAAAAAATTCGATGATGAAGCGCACCAGACCATAACCGAAAATATAAAGGCCGACAGTGAAACCTGTAAATGGATTGCGCTTGCGAATCAGCCACAGCACAACGAATAAAAACAGACCCTCAAAAAATGCTTCATAGAGCTGAGAAGGATGACGCAGACTCTGCGCCGGATCAAGAGGAAAATACATTCCCCACGAAACGGTAGTCACACGGCCCCACAGTTCGCCGTTAATAAAGTTCCCAAATCGGCCGAACATGTAACCCAGGGGCACTGCCGCGCACAACCAGTCGCCGAATTGCCAGATATTGATCTTGTGTTTACGGCAAAAATAAATCGAGACTAAAATAACGCCGACGAGACCCCCATGGTAGGACATGCCGCTCAAACCCACAAAACGGACACCGTTGGAAAAATCAAATGGCAGAATAACTTCCAGCGGATGGGTCATGTAATAGCTGAAATTATAGAACAGGGCGTAGCCAAACCGGGCGCCGACGATCAGGCCAACCATCGCCCAGATCAGATAATCCTGAAATGTTTCCGCCTTTATTGAAATTTCTTGGCGCTTAACGCGATAGGCGAACAAAAGGTATACAACGGCAAATGCTACCAGATACATCAGGCTGTAATAGCGCAGCTGAAAGGAACCGATGCTGAAAATAATCGGGCTTATCTGTGAAGGTAAATGCTGCCAGGTGTTTATAATTGATTCCATTACGTATTGAACTCCATTTCGGGATTTGAAAATTTCTCAAAAAATAACCGATTCCTTTTTGTTTTTGGGTAAAACCGGTCATCCTGATGGATAGCCTTGAAAGATCGGAAGATTCCTCATTCGCTGTTGATCTCGAAATGATTCTTTTGAAAGATAATGCCTTGTTGTTTCGCTTTCGCTTTCCGACTGCGGTTAACACCTTTTATATTAAGGAATAATAAGATTGACCTTTCAGATCGTCAATATACAGATTGGCGCTGTGCAGGGCATTGGCTCCGTCACCCGCGGCAGTAACAACCTGCCGGAAAAGTTTATCCCGGCAGTCGCCGGCGGCATATATCCCGGCCGCGCTCGTTTTCAGATGCTCATCCGTTTTAATGAAACCCGACGGGTCCATATCCAACAGGCCCCGGAAAATATCCGTATAGGGAAGTCGCCCGACGAAAATAAAAGCCCCGTCAGCTTTCAGTTCGCTTATTTCTCCCGTTTTTTGATTCTTGACTCTCGCCTGCGCGACTGTGTCCGGACCGCTAATTTCCAGGAGAATTGAATTCCAGACAAATTCGATCTTCTTTTCGGCAAATGCCCTCTTTTGCAGCATCTCTGCCGCACGCAACCGGTCACGGCGATGAACGACAATCACTTTTTTGGCAAAATGGGTCAGGAAAAGCGCTTCCTGAATTGCCGCATCACCGCCGCCGACAACGATGACGTCTTTATTGCGATAGAATGGCCCGTCACAGGTAGCGCAGTAGGAGACGCCTTTTCCGATAAACTCTATTTCTCCCGGAATGTCCAGATTTCTCCATTTGGCTCCGGTTGCAGCAATAATGGTCAGCGTTTTAAATACATTATCGCCTGCGGAAACTTCCCAAATTGTCGGAGTGGAATCACTTTTCTTAATCGCAGTGGCATCTTTCGATAAGATTTCCAGGCCAAACCTGATGGCCTGCTTTTTAAACAGCTGCATGAGATCATAGCCATTGATGCCTTCCGGAATGCCCGGATAATTTTCAATCATGTCGGTTATCGATATTTGACTGACCGTGGACGCACCCTCCACCAAAAGGGTTTTGAGGTCGGCCCGGGCGGCGTAAATTCCCGCCGTATAGCCGGCCGGCCCGCCACCGATAATAACGACATCATAATCATATTCGGGCAACTTCGCCTGATTCATAAGAAAAGCTCCTGAAAATTTATTGGTGAGATGACTTTAATCAGGAAGAAGACCTTTTGTAAAGATTAAATTGATGGCGTTTCAGGCAGTCGCGTTAAGGCTTGTCCTTCAGAGCTCCTCGAATGAACGACCTGACGCCGCATGCACAATCCCGCTTTATTCGCCGGGGTAATCTTTATCGCTTAACCAAACGTCGTGGCCAACGGTGTCCGGTTCACCGGCGGTATGATAAGATGGCCGCAGATCATATGGATTTTCAGCGCCATTGGCTCCGTTGGATCCGGTTTCGCAATTAGAGGAGAGACTGACAATCTTGACTTTAAAATGCAAGTGCTAAAAATTGGTGCCCCTGGCGTGAGTCGAACACGCGGCCCACAGATTAGGAATCTGTCGCTCTATCCTACTGAGCTACAGGGGCAGCCGTAAAGTCGTTTACCCTGGGAGGTCGAGGTCGCCGTTTAACATTCTTTGCCCGGGCTGTCAACCTTGGGGGTTCAGGGATCAGCGAAATCCTTTAAATGCTTTTCCAGCAGGCGGTCTTGATTAAAGTTGACCAGCTTCAGGTTTTCGGGCCTGGTGCCGGCAAAAGCGCATTTGGGTGCAAGGCCGATCAATTCGGATTCTAAAATCTCAATCCCACGCTCAGCTGCCAGTGCTTCCACCTGGTCATAAATCGCTTTCAGCGGCGTTTCTTTGCAATTGGTAAGATTGATGGACACCTGAGCCAATTTTCTGCTTTTCAAAATGACACCGATCGCCCGCACGTGCGCGAGGCCGCCGCTTTTTTCCCGGATCTGCGATGCAATTTTTTGCGCCAACCGCAGATCATCGCATTGGAGATTGATATTATAAGCGACCAGTGGCTCACGCGCCCCTACGGCCGTTGCACCGCTCTGAGGATTGAATTCAGGCTTGCCGATATCAGGCGCATCGGCCGGATTCGACAATTTATCGCTAAGTGCTTCATAACCGCCGCGCCGGATATTCGCCAGTTCCCGTCGTTCAGGAATCAGGGCCGCATATCCGTAAAAATAGACGGGGACTCCGAATCGTTCATAAAATTGCCGGCCGAAACGATGAGCCAGATCAACGGCTTCTTCCATCTTTGTTTTTCCCAGAGGAATGAAAGGCACGACATCCACGGCCCCCAGTCGGGGATGGACCCCGGTCTGCTTTCGCATGTCAATCAGCTTCAAGGCTTCGTCCGATGCCGCCAGCGCCGCTTCCAGCACATCATCGGGTTTTCCGAGAAAGGTGAAGACGCTTCGGTTATGATCACTGTCACCACTGAAGTCAATCAGGTGAATACGGGAAAATGATTTCAATACGGCGGCAATCGCCTCGATCTTTCCCCAATCGCATCCTTCACTGATATTCGGCACGCACTCGATAACTTTCATATTCATCCCTGATAAAATTTGAGAGCCGGCAACTCCACGCAGGTGAGTTTGCCGCCATAGACTGCGCCGGTGTCAATGCCGATCTTATTTGCGGTCACCAGAGGCGCGGCGAAACGCGTATGTCCAAAAATAATCCGCTTCCCGAAATCGTATTCGGAATCAATAAACGTCCGCCGGATCCATTGCAAATCCTGGATGTCCTGGTCGGCCAGCGGCAGGCCGGGTAAAAGACCGGCATGGACAAATATATATTGGTCCGTTTCGTAGTATGGCAGCAGAGATTCGAAAAAGCGCAGATGAGCTTTGGGAATTTTCGCTCTTCTTGCGTGCGGCCCATCGTGCCGGGAGATTCCGTAGGCGTTGAGCGTCTGCGCGCCCCCGTTGGCCAGGTATAGATCCTCATTTCCGCCATCCAGATAATCCAGGAGCATGGATTCGTGATTTCCACAAAGGCAAAGCACTTTCTGAAAGTCTTCTCTCAGCCTCAAGATATAATCGACAACTCCCCTGCCGCCGGGTGCACGGTCTATATAATCGCCAAGCAAGATTAGCGTGTCGCTTTGCGGATCGGCAGATATATGCCGGATCAAGCGCCGGAGATCCGCGAGGCAGCCGTGAATATCTCCGATGGCAAAAATTCTGTTCATCGCTTATTGGCCGTCAGTAGCTTCTTAATCCAGGAGGGCGGCTGTAAACTCTTTGCTGTCAAAGGCTCGCAGGTCGTCCAGTCCTTCGCCCACCCCGATAAAACGCACCGGCAGCCCCAGCTCACCCGCAATACGCACGACGACGCCCCCCTTCGATGTGCCATCAAGCTTGGTCAGCACAATGCCGGTTGCACCAATATCCTCTTTAAACATTTTGGCCTGCATGACGGCATTCTGACCCGTGGTGGCATCAAGAACCAGGAGTATCTCATGAGGGGCGCCCGGCAATTCCCGGCTGATGACTCTTTTGACCTTTTTGAGCTCTTCCATCAGATTGGTCCGCGTATGCAAACGGCCCGCCGTGTCCACAATCACAACGCCGTTGAAGCCACTCTTAATCTTCCCGACTGCGTCAAAAACCACGGCCGCAGGATCTGCATTCATTTTTTGCTTGATCACAGGTGCGCCGACGCGTTTGCCCCACACTTCCAGCTGCTCAATGGCCGCAGCCCGAAAAGTATCTGCGGCAACGAGCAAAATGGGGTAACCGCTTTGGCTGAGCAGATTGGATAATTTGCCGATGGTCGTCGTCTTACCACTGCCGTTGACGCCGATGGCCATGATCACAAATGGCTGATCCTTGGGAATCATCAAAGGCTTTTCCATTTTTTGCAGGAGCGCCATCATGCGTTCCTGTAAAACCTTCTTAATCTGCGATGCGTCCTGCAACTCGTTGCGTTTCATTCTCTGCTTGACATCGTCAATCAAATCATATGTAAACTGCGGCCCCATATCCGCCGAAATCATCAATTCTTCCAGTTCATCGAAGAGGGATTGATCGAGAATCCTCTTCCCGAAAACGAGATTGTCGAAATTCTTTGTCAGGACATCACGTGTTTTGGTCAGCCCCGCTTTCAATTTGTCAAATAAACCCACGTATCGAATATTTCCTTTCATTCATGATCGTTTCTCGGAGACGTCAACGCAAACGGGGGCGCATCGTCTTGCCGCCCTATTCATAACGACTTTCTAGGTTAAAGTAAAGGAGTGGATTAGTTCAGGTTGACGGACACCAGAGATGATATCCCCTGCTTTTGCATGGTCACGCCAAACAGTGTGTCGGCGACTTCCATCGTACTCTTGTTATGAGTAATCATGATGACCTGGGATGATTCGGCAACATCTCTGATCAGCCGGTTAAACAGGTTGGTGTTGGCATCGTCGAGTGCCGCATCGACTTCATCCAGGATCAAGAACGGCGTAGGGCGATACAGCAGAATGGCAAAAATCAAGGCAATGGCCGCAAGCGATTTCTCACCACCGGACAACAGACTGACGCTCTGAGCCTTCTTGCCCGGAATCTGGATATCAATATCGACGCCCGTTTCCAGAAGATCACTTTCATCGGTCAACAGGAGTTCGCCCCGGCCGCCGGGGAAAATGTGGGCAAAAGTCTTTTTGAAACATTCATTAACCGCCGTGAAGGTTTCGGCAAACCTTTCTCGGGATATTTTATTGATGCGTGTAATCGTCCTTTGCAGGGAGGCCAGTGATTCGTTCAAGTCGGCTAACTGCGTCGTCAGAAACTGATTGCGCTGGTCCAATTCCGCATATTCATTAAGCGCCAGCAGATTCACCTCACCAAAGTTTTCTATCGTTTGCTTGTCTTTTTCCAGAAGGGCGGTGAGTTCAACAATTCTGTCATCGCCCACCATTGTGAAATCCGTCATCATGGCGGCCAGATCAACGTTATGTTTTTCAGCGACCACCTTCTGCAGGTTTTCGATATTCAAAGCCGCTTCGCGGCATTGCATTTCCAACTCGTTGGCCTGCCTCTGCGAATCTTCCAGTTTCTTCTTAATTTCCCGGATCTCGCTTTCCTGAGCCTTCAGCAGATCGTCTTCGAGGACCCGTTTTTCCTTCACTTCGGTTAACACGGATTCGCAAGACGACAGCGCCTGATAGAGCGACTGCAGAGCCGTCTGCTCCGCTTCGATCGCAGAGGCCAATTCGGCCGCCTGTCTTTCACAGGCAACAATCTCTTCTCTTTTCCGTGCCACTTCACTTTCATTCACGCCAATATCGTGTTGCAGCCGCGTCACGGTTCTCAAATCCGCTTCTTTCTTTTCCGCCAGAGAAGCCAGCAGAACTTTCTTCTCCGTCAAGCGTTTCTCCTGGGCATCAATGGCGGCTCTGGACTGCTGCCGGCGACTATTGAAGACAGAGATGATTTCGTTCAGTTCCTTTTCCGCCGCTTCTTTCTGGAGAAATTCCTCTTTTATCTCAATTAATTTTTGCTTTGCCTGGGCTTCTTCTGTTTTAATGTTCTGACGATTGTATTCGAGGACGGAAATCCTTTGTTTTAGTCTTCCCGCTTCGTCTTCGAAACGTTCAAGATCTTTTTTCCGTCCATTAATTTGTATTTCCAGCAGATGAGACCTGTTTTTCAGTCCGTTAAGCTCTTCATCCCATCGGGAAATGGAAGAACTCAGTTTCTTTTTTTCCTGAATTTGATCCTCGAGCTCCGTGGAAAGCTTTTCCACTTCCTTCTGCAGCTCTGAAATTTCTCTTTTTGTCGCCAGCAGGCTCTTTTCCACTGCCGATCCGCTGCCGCCGGTCAGGACACCGTGCGGACTGATGGTGTCTCCGTCCGGTGTCACAAAAGTGCCCCGGAAACCATTTTTTTTCCATAGATTAATGCCCGTTTCAATCGACGGAGTTAGCAAAACGTCCCCCAGGAGGCAATCGGCAATCGTCTTAAATTCCTCTTGAACGACTACCTTGCGGAGCAGCGGCTCTGCATTTTGAAGATGCTCGGCGCTGTAAGTTTCTGCATAACTGCCGCGCAATTCAACGGGAACAAAACTGCCCCGTCCCAATTGATAATTCTTCAGATAGTCGATGGCGCGCAAGCCTTCTTCCTGATTCTTCACAACAACATATTGCAGTTTATCACCCAAAACCGCTTCCACCGCTGATTCATATTCACGGGGAACATTGATGTGATCGGCCACAACGCCGTAAAAAGTGTCCGGATTTTCCTGAGTTTCGATGACTTTTTTCACTCCGTCATTGGACCATTTAAAGGCAGCTTGAAATTCGGAGAGAGACTGCAGGCGGGATGATTTACCGCCGGTATCCTCCTTGATTTGCACGATCCGTTCTTCAACAATTTGCAGATCAGACCTGGATCTTTCCAATTCATCGGCGGTCGCCTCTTTTTGATCCCTAAGCCTTGAAATTTCTTCCTCTTCGGCCGTTAGAGCCGCCGCCAGTGACTGCAATTTCTCCGTCAATTCGGACAATCTGCTTCTGTCCTGTTCAATTTCGCGGACTTCCCTCTCCTCACGCTTTTTGAAATCGTCCATGCTTTTGTTGAGGCTGGTTATGATATTGTTGAACTTGGCCAGATCCTGCATGACGTCGATGTAACGGATCTTATGTTCTTCCAATCGGGAGTTGATTTCCCTATCGCCTTCCAGGAGCCCCTCAACTTCCCGCTGTCCTTCATCCAACTCCATTTGGAGCTGGGTCATCTGGTTATAGGCATCCTGGGCCTTCTTCTGTAAATTATCGACCTCAATAATCAGACCGGACTTCTTGTGCTCCATGGAATCAATCTCCGCCTGATCCGCTTCTTTCCGCTCTGATGCTTCCGTCATTCTGCGGCGCGAGAAGTCAATATTCTTTTCTTTAATGGTGATTGAATTTTTAATTTCGTAAAGTTGGGTCTGATGGCCGTTGATCAGTTCATCGCTTTCCAGAAGCTTCGCTTTGATTTCTTCCAGAGCCGATTCTTTCGCCTGCATTTGAGTTTTGACCGTATCCGCCTGCTCGGAGCATTTTGAACGTGCATCCTGCAGCGCGGTGTTTCTTTCGGACAACTTGGCAAAGCCCTGCTGCGACAAGACGAGTTCCGTATCTTTAATCCGCAGTTTTATTTCTTTGTATTGTTCAGCTTTCTTAGCCTGTCTGGCGATGGCTCCCAGTTGGGATTTGACTTCTTTGTGGATATCATTGAGGCGTAAAATATTTTGCTTGGTTGCCTCCATTTTGCGGACTGCGGCTTCTTTACGACTTTTGTACTTGGAGACGCCGGCGGCGTCTTCGATGTATAAGCGCCGGTCCTCCGGCTTGGCTTCCACCAGGGAAGCCACGGATCCCTGTTCGACCAGTGAATACGTGCGGGCACCGACCCCCGTGCCCATAAAGAATTCTTTGATGTCCAGTAAACGGCATGGTACGCGGTTAATACAGTACTCGCTTTCGCCGTCCAGAACGACCTTTCGGGAAATCGATACTTCCATCAGTTCTCCGTAAACACCCGGAAAACTCGATCCGTTACTGGAAAGCGTCATAACCACTTCCGCCATGCTCACGGGAGCGGCGTCTTCACTGCCGTTAAAGACGACGTCGTCCATTTTCTTGCCGCGGAGCGCCTTAACGCGTTGCTCGCCCATTACCCAGCGGATCGCATCAACGACGTTTGATTTTCCACATCCGTTAGGCCCGACAATCGCATTGACGCCTTTCGAAAAATCAATGATGATCTTGTCGCGGAAAGATTTGAAACCGGATATTTCCAATCGTTTTAGTTTCATAGCGCATCTTTAATCTGGGTACTCATTTTTGGGAAAGCCTAACAAAAGACCTTTCCTTTGTAAAGCAAAAATACAATAAAATGTGT
>SBEK01000067.1 GCA_009668925.1 Deltaproteobacteria bacterium | reverse complement strand
ATCTGGAACATGCAAAGCAGGCGCCGGCTGCTGTCCGGGTTCCAAAAGGGGTTGACTAAATGAAGGCGATGTGCAAGAAAAACGCATTCTCGAAATAATAAAGTAATGTAAAAACAGACGATTGTCATATAAGGGAGAAGATATATCATGTCCAAAGTACCGCAAAAACTCGATAGAAAGAAATCCGAAATCTATAAGAACGCACCGATTGCCCAATTCGGCGAAAGGAAGCCTGATTTTACGACGCTGGGGCGCAAGATAAAGAATCCTCACAAGAAATTTCGCGAAGTGGTCTGTGTTGAAGCCTGCCGGACGCCTTATGGCCGCTCCGGCGGCGCACTGAAAGATTTCTCGGCGATGGAACTGGGTGCGCTGGCCATCAAAGAAGTCTTACGCCGCACGGAAGGAAAGGTGAATCCCGCGGATGTGGATTACATTTTCATGGGGCAGGTGGTTCCCGCCGGTTGCGGCCAGATTCCGGGCCGCCAGGCGACCATCCTGGCCGGTGTGCCGGAATCCGTTCCGTCGATTACCGTCAATAAAGTCTGTTCGTCAGGCATCAAAACGATTGATCTGGCGTTTCAGATGATCCTTCTGGGGCGCGCCGATATCTGCATCGCCGGCGGTCAGGAAAGCATGAGCAACTGTCCCTTTGTGCTGCCGGATATGCGCTGGGGGGCAAAGATGGGGCTGCCCAACGGCCGGGTCGTCGATGCGATGGTGTATGACGGCTTATGGGACGCCTTCTATGATCGCCACATGGCCATTCACGGGTCGGAAGTCGCCGACGAATTCGGTTTTACCCGGGAGGAGCAGGATGAATGGGCCCTGAATTCGCAGATGAACGCTGTCCGGGCAATGAATGAAGGAAAGCTTGATGCCGAAATTTTCCCGGTGGAAGTCAAGCAGGGCAAAAAAATTATCGTGATGGATAAAGACGAGGGGCCGAGGCCGGAGACGACTTTGGAAGGACTGGCCAAGCTGCCGCCGGTGTTCGGACACGTAAGCACGGTTACGGGAAAACCGGGCTCCGTCACGGCGGGAAACGCTCCCGGCGTGAATGACGGCGGCGATGTCTGTCTGCTCATGAGCCGGGAAAAAGCCGACGAGCTCGGTCTGAAACCGATTTTTACCATCATCGACTATGCGGAAGTCTCTCAGCCGACCAAGGATATCGCAACCGTGCCGGGACTGGCCATCAGGAAAATTCTGGAACAAAACGACATGACCCTCGATCAGATGGACGTTATTGAAATCAACGAAGCCTTTGCCGCGGTGGCGCTGGTGAGCTGCCGTTCCATCCTGGGAATGACCAAAGAAGAAATGTTTAAAAAAGTGAATGTCAACGGCGGAGCTGTGGCTTACGGTCACCCCATTGGAGCGACCGGAGCCCGGATCGCCATGACGCTGGGGTATGAACTGAAGCGTCGCGGCGGCGGATACGGCGTCTGCGGCATTTGCTCCGGGCATGCGCAGGGGGATGCCATGCTGATCCGCGTGGATAAATAATCATTTAGTGAGGAACGATTGCAAACCGTTTCTCACAGAGCTCATCCGGTCGCACTGATTTGCCATCGAAAGCTCTGGCCGCTTGGATTGGCGCCGGAGGACGCGAGCGGAATCGCATTTTACGTGCCCGAAACGGCTAACAGATTTTGATAAAAAAGCGAGCATGCTGTTTACGTTAATGACCATTTTTGCTTCTTCGTTCGTCATTGCGCTCTCCGGAGCTTTGATGCCCGGACCGCTCCTCACGGCGACGATCAGTGAGAGTTCGCGGCGCGGCTTTGTCGCGGGACCGCTGCTGATCGGCGGGCATGCCGTTCTGGAGCTGGCGCTTGTTGCGGCGCTGCTGGCGGGCCTGGCGCCATTTTTGCAGCTGCCGGCCGTTTTTGCGGCAACAGCTTTGATCGGATCTTTGATTCTTCTGAGAATGGCTTTGGGGATGTTCCGGTCGCTGCCGCAGCTTCGCCTCAACTGGGAGGGAGACACCGGGCGGCTGAATCATCCTGTGATCTCCGGCATTCTCATGAGCATTTCCAACCCGTACTGGATCATCTGGTGGGCGACGATCGGCCTGGGGTACATCCTTTATTCCCGGGGGTTTGGTTTTTGGGGGATTGCCTTTTTCTTGGCGGGGCACATTCTGGCGGATCTTGCCTGGTACAGCCTGATCGCAGCGGCGGTAGCGGGAGGAAAACATTTTCTGACGGATCGCCTGTATCGCGGTCTCATTGCCTGCTGCGCGGTGTTTCTGGTCGGGTTTGCCGTCTACTTTATCTATGCCGGAGTGGATAAGTTAACAGCGGAACTGCTTTAGCCGTTTTCGAATATCCCGGTGACGCCGATCCGGCCGTTATTTCCCGTTTTCAATTTTCGCCAATATCTTTTTCCTGCTCCTCGGGCAGCACCGGTAAATTTATTTTGAGCTCTTTGGGAATGGAACGCAAGGTTCCTTTTTGGGCGTCGACAAAGACCCAGTCCGTCTCGCCTTCCGCCAGGAGTGCTTTGTCGGCCGGCCGGATAATGCGGTATTTGCGAAGCGATTGCACACGCCGAAAGTTGGAAACCCACGTCACGACGACAACCCGGTCGCCGGCAAAAGCCGGTTTCAAATATTCAATCCGATGCGTTCGCACCACCCAGGTGGCGCCGGCGGCGTTCATCGCCGCGGTGCCACCCGTTGTTTCCGAGTGGCGGATTGCTGCATCCTGCATCCAGCGCAGATATTCAACGTTGTTGACGTGGCCGTTTTGATCTTCCGCTTCTTTGGGAACGACTAACTCGTAGCGATAAATTTGCTGCATGGTCTCCTGCATGACGCATAATGGTAATGATGCGCGGAGTATATGGGGAAGGCACGGGGGTGTCAATCAATTTGTCGGCAGTGTCATGTTGTCGAAAGGCGTTTGGGGCATCCGCTGCCGATCATTCCCGGGCTGCTTCTTCATTTGCGCAGAGATGCGCTGGCCTGTCTTTCGTCGGGTCATTATGATATAAGCATTGCCTGGAGAAAGCTCCGTCCGTTTCAGCCGCGGGAGATATCCGGTCCGTTCGCCTGAGGTGGAGCAAGGAGCAAGGAAAGGAAGGATTTATGTCTGATCGAGGCCGCATGGCCGTCCGTATCATCTGGATTGCGCTTCTTGGCATTCTCATCTGGGTGATCTGGCAGCAAATGCCGGACATCCGCAACTGGTTTTCTCCGAAACCGGATGCATCGCCCCGGGCGGTGACGGCCCGCGGGGATCTGGCTGCCGACGAAAAGGCCACGATCGAGCTGTTCGAAAAGTCCCGGGATTCCGTCGTCTTCATTACAACCAAATCGCTGGTGCGGGATTTCTGGACGCGCAACGTCTTCTCGGTGCCGCGGGGCACAGGTACGGGATTCATCTGGGATGACGCGGGCCATGTGATTACGAACTTTCACGTCATCGAAGGAGCCAGCGAAGCGACGGTAAAACTGAGTGACGGAACGGATTACAAAGCCGGTCTGGTCGGAGCGAGCCCGGCCCATGACATCGCGGTGCTGAAGATCGGCGTAGGATTCAAACATTCGACGCCGGTTCCCCTGGGAACCAGCCATGATCTCAAGGTCGGACAAAAGGTATTTGCCATCGGCAATCCGTTCGGTCTGGACTGGACGCTGACCACGGGCATTGTCTCGGCCCTGGATCGGTCTCTGGGCGGCGAGAACGGAACCATCGAACATTTGATCCAGACGGATGCCGCCATCAATCCCGGCAATTCCGGCGGGCCGCTTCTTGACTCCGCCGGCAGGCTCATCGGGATTACAACCGCCATCTACAGCCCCAGCGGGGCCAACGCCGGGATCGGTTTTGCGGTTCCCGTGGATACGGTCAACCGCGTCGTACCCGAGCTCATCCGCCACGGCAAGTTTATCCGGCCCGGCATGGGGCTGGAGCTCGATGAGCGGATCAACGAGCGCTTCAAAGCGGCTCTGCATGTGGACGGCGTTGTCATCCTGCGGGTTTCCCGGGGTTCGGCGGCCGAGCGGGCCGGTCTGCAGGGCGCAAAAGTAACCCGGGACGGCGAGGCGATTCCGGGGGACATTATTGTGGCGGTTGGCGGAAAGCGCGTGGATACGGTCGGCAAGTTCGCTGCGCGCCTCGACGAATACAAAATCGGCGAGCGGGTGAAATTGTCGGTTTTGCGCGGAGGGAAAACCGTCGACATTGACGTGACGCTTGAACCCGGGAATTAGAGATAGAGGTCAAAGGTCAACAATAAGGATTTAACTCCGCTTCGGCCAATCGGAGATTCGTTTATGCCCCGACTTCCCCAAACAACCGGAAAGATTGAAACCATCAAGCAGAACATCCTCGACAATGCGCTCACGATCATCTCGGAGCACGGCTTGGAAGGTTTCAGCATGAGGAGTCTGGCCAAGCGTCTCGGGACCACGGCGACCCCCATCTATAACTACTATGCCAGCAAGGAAGAGATTTATCTCAAGGCCCGCGCCCGGGGCTTCGACATTCTTTATGAAGAGATCTGCCGGGCCGCCGGCCGCAGGAAAGATCCGTTCTTAAGGATGCGGGCCGTCACCAGAGCCTTTATTCACTTTGCCGTGTCGAACCCGCAGTATTATAAAATCATGCTGACGATGGATATGCCGATGTACGACAAGTTCGCCGGGACGCCCCTGGAGAACGTGGCCGGGGAGGTTGTGGCGGCATCGAAGCGCCTCATCGACTACGGCCATCAACTCATGGAAGAGATGGCTGTGCGCCACCGGGTCGTGAGACGCGGCGACGTCCAATTCCAGTATATACTCTGGATCACCGCCATGCACGGCATTGTCTCTTTGTACAATAACGCCATCCTGGACGGTCTGCACGACCATCCGGAGGAAATTCTCGACGCCCTGGCGGACCGTGTTCTCACTCTTTTCCAGCCGGCCTGCGGCCGCCGGCGGAATCATAAATAACTTCCCCGCGGCTGCCGGCCATGATGTCGCGGATTCTTAAAACGCTTGACATATAAAAATAACGCTGTTATCTTTATGCAGCCTCAGGTTGCGGCCGGCTTCGATAATAATAGTCTTTTCCCATAAACGAAGGAGGAATGTTTACGATGTCCACGCTAATCATCATCCATTCCCGGGACAACGTGGCCGTGGCGCTCAGGGACCTGGCCAAAGGTGAAACCCTCTCCCTGCCCGATGGAAGCGCATTAACCGTTCTTTCCGATATTCCTTACAGTCACAAGATAGCGCTTACGGATATTCCCCGGGGCGCGGACGTCATCAAGTACGGCGAGTCCATCGGCGAGACGAAGATATTTGTCCGGCGAGGCGATTGGATTCATACCCACAATCTCGATATCGAACAAAAAAAGGGGCAGGCGCTATGAAGACTTTTTCCGGTTACGAGCGGCCAAACGGTGCGGCGGGCATTCGCAATCATGTCGTGGTGATTCCGGCCGTCGCCTGCGCCAATGGTGTTGTGGCCGGCATCTGCCGGGCCGTCCCCCAGGCGGTGCCTCTTTATCACGGCCACGGCTGCGGACGGGCGATTGAGGTTGCCATGCACACACGGACCCTGGCCAATCTGGGCAGTCATCCCAATGTCGCGGCGGCTCTCGTCGTGGGCCTGGGCTGCGAAGTCATTAAGGCCGATGTCCTGGCCGCTGCCATTGCCGCGTCGGGAAGGCCGGTTGAATACTTTAATATTCAGGAACAAGGCGGGACGAAAAAATCGACGGCCAGGGGCATTGAAATTGTCCGCCGTATGATCGCCGATGCCGCGCGCCTCGAGCGAAAACCGATTCCGCTCGCGAGCATCATTATGGGTCTGGAATGCGGCGGGTCCGATGCGTTTTCGGGCATCACGGCCAATCCGAGTGTCGGGCTCGCTTCGGACTGGCTCGTGGACCAGGGCGGAACGGTTATCCTCACGGAAAATACGGAAATGATCGGCACCAGCCATATCCTGGAGCGGCGCGCCTGCAATGCCGGGGTCGCGGAGAAGATCTCCCGGATGGTGGCTCAGGCGGAGAAGCTGACGCATGATCTCCTGGGCCCCTTTGCACCGTATGTCATTTCACCGGGAAACATGGACGGCGGAATGACGTCGATCCGCGAAAAATCTCTGGGCTGCATTGCCAAGGCGGGAAGCCGCCCCATCACGGAAGTCGTCGACTACGGGACGCCCCCGGCCCAAAAGGGCGTCGTCCTGATGGACGCGCCGGGCTACGACATGGAATCCATGACGGGCGTCGCGGCGGCCGGTTGCCAGATTATGATCTTTACAACAGGCCGGGGCAATCCCATCGGCCATCCGATCGTGCCGGTTCTGAAAGTGGCCAGCAACAGCAAACTATACCGGCACATGGAAGATGACATGGACATCAATGCCGGTGTGATTCTGGAAGGGACGACGATGCAGACCGTCGGCGACCGGATCATCGAAAAAATTCTCAGCGTGCTCGGCGGCGAACCGACCCAAGCGGAGGTAAACCAGCAGGAAGGGATCGTCTGCCTTTATACGCAGACGCCGGCGTTTTGAATTGCCTGCGGCGCAAGCCGTAAGGAGACCGGATCGCCAATTGTCCTTCGAGAAACAAGAACTGTCTCAGGGAGTGAATTATGACGATCAGAGAACAGTTTCAGGGCATTTACACCGTCGTCCCTACGCCGCTTAATGAAGATGAAAGTATTGACCTGGCGGGACTCCGGCATCTGGTGAATTTCTATGCGGATGAGGGATGCCACGGGCTCTTGATCCTGGGCAGCGGCGGCGAGTTTCCCTATTTCACTTTCGAAGAGAGGATGCAGATCATCCGGGCGGCGGCCCAGGAAGCCGGAGAGCGTCTGAAGATTCTGGCCGGAGTGGGGTTTGCGAGCCTGCAGGAGAACGCTGCATTCATCGAAATTGCCGGACGGGAAAAGATTGACGGTTTTCTGGTCGTGTTGCCCACGTATTATCCGCTCCCGTTCGAAGACGTGCTTTCTCTTTACCGGCGCCTCTGTGTCCTTTCCGCAAAGCCCATCTTTTATTATCATTATCCGCAAATGACGGGGCATTTCTTTTCCAATGAAGAATTGACCCGGCTTTTTTCTCTGGACAACCTGTGCGGCGCCAAGGAAAGCTCGCTCAGTCTGATCGACATCCGCAAACATCTCGAAGCAACAAGCGACAAGGATTTTGCGCTCTTCTCGGGCAACAGCCTGTCGCTTTTATCGGTTCTCTCCATGGGCGGAAGCGGCGCGATTTGCCAGATTCCTTCTTTTGCTCCGGCACTGGTCGTCGGCTGCTACAACGCCTGGAAGTCGGGCCAGAAGGAGCTTGCCTGCTCCCTGCAAAAGCGCATTCAGGGTCTCCTGCCTTTTCTCAATACCTTCGGCCTTTCCGCGGGCTTTCAGAAAATCGCTTACGGCGCCGTGAGCCGTCTGCCGGTGCCGATGAAAAAAAAGAACCGCTCGCGCCATGCCGTCATCAAGGAGACGCTTCGCCAGTTGGGGCATCCCATCTCGGCCCGCGTGAGAAGCCCCCTGCCGCAACTTGCCGATGGGGACCGGGAAGCCATTTATCGCATTTTATCCGAAGTCAAATTGACCTGATTGATACCTCGAGGGAGGACATTTCCTATGGCCGAAAAGACGATGCAAAATGACGGAAAATTCTCGTCGGGCGGGTCGGGCGCCCACATGATTCTGCTCGTCTGCATGCTGCTTTACATGGTCAACTACATGGACCGGCAGGTTCTTTCGGCGGTGCAGGAAGTGATGAAGGCCGATCTGGGCTTAAGCGACACTCAGGCCGGCACGATCCAGACCGTGTTTCTGATGAGCATTGCGCTTTGCTCATTGCCGATTGCGTTTGCCGCCGACCGCTGGAGCCGGCGGAAGGCTCTGGGAATCATGGCGCTGATCTGGAGCGGCTTTACGTTCATTACGGGGCTGGGCCGGAGTTTTCTGGGCGTGCTGTTTCCGCGCATGATCGTGGGCGTGGGAGAAGCGGGTTTTGCCGCCGCCGGCACGGCGATGATTACGGGAGCCTATCCGGAGCAGGTGCGCGGCAGAGTGCTGGGTGTCTTCAATCTGGCGATTCCGCTGGGCAGCGCCGCTGGCGTGGTTTTGGGAGGCTATCTATCGGTCCATTGCGGCGGCTGGCGTACGCCTTTTTACGTCTTCGCCATTCCCGGCGTCCTGCTGGGCGTCTGCGCTTTTTTCCTCCGCGACTACAAGACGGTCCGGGAACTGGACGAGGAAGGGCGTCAGAAAAATTTTTTCTCTTCCGCGCTGTCGCTTTTCCGGATTCCCACGCTGAAATGGCTCTATATCGGCTACGGGATGATGCAGATCATGGTCTTTTCTTTTCTGGTCTGGGGCCCGGCATTTATCATGCGATCCCACGGCGTGAGAGAAGACAAGGCCGGTTTGCTGGTCGGGCTGATCGGAATTATGGCGATCTTCGGCGCTCTCGCCGGAGGTTTCCTGGCCGACTGGTGGCAGAAGAGAAATCCCCGCGGGCGGATGATGCTGGCCGCGCTGACCATATCGCTGGCCTCGGTATCTCTGCTTTTCGCTTATCTTCTGGAGCTCAAAGGTCCGGGGCTTGTAATGGGGATTTTATTCGGCGTATTTGCGGTCATGAGCGTGCCCGCTCTCGGCGCCGTCACGCAGGACGTAGTCCATCCCGGTCAGAAGAGCAGCGTCTGGGGCATGGCGATCCTCGCCCAGTATGTCTTGGGCGGAGCCTGGGGGCCCGTCATTGTCGGCGCAATTTCCGATTATCTCGGCGGCGGCGCGGCCGGTCTGCAGGTGGCTCTGACGCTTGCTTCGTGCTGCGGCCTTTTGGCCGGCCTTTTCTACTGGATTTCGTCGCGCCATTACGCGGCGGATGCCGAACGCGTGAAAGGCGCCTGTCTCGAGGCGGAAAAATAGGCGCAGCCTTTTTTAGTTGCCGGCGGTTCGAACTAAGGAACTGGTGGCTTCAGATTCAAGATGCTTCCAAATGTCAAGAATAAAGATTTGACCCCTATTGCTTTTCTCAATCGAAATAGCTTCTTCTGTCCTCCGGCATCTGCGACTTGTCCACCTGAAACAGTTCGATGAGTACATGGTCGGGTGCAGGGACCATGATGTACTTCCATGACCCCAGATCAACTATTTCCTTCGCGAAAGCCACTCCCATCGCCTTGAGTTTTTTTACAACACCTTCAATGTCATCCGTCTGGATCCCGAAGTGATGAATATTCCCCCTCACCGGATATTTGGGAGCCTGGTCGTAAAAGTGAATACGGCCTGTGCCGATTCTCATGAAAATGTTGCGGGCCCCGGCCATATCCTCATCAAGGATGATTTTGCCTCCAAAGGCCTCTTTGTAAAAGTCCAGGCTCTTCTCCAGGTTCGATGCAAAGAGATGGACGTGATGAATGTGATTCATTGCCGTTTTCCTTTCTTCCGGATGGGACTCGTTGACTCGCGAAAGTCATTTGCCCAAGACAGAGCCCTCTTGATTGCGCCCCTCGGCCTTGTTCTCGAAAATCTCGATCAGCACCCGATCCGGTCCTTCCAGCATGATGTACTTCAGCTCTCCGAAATCCCTGACCGGGTTCCGGAAATGAAATCCCCGGGCCTCCATATGGGCGACCACCGAGGCAATATCATCCGTAAAGATTCCGAGATGATGAACGGCGCCGGGGCCGGTTGTGCGAGGTTTTTGATCATAAAAGTTGATTCGGCCTGTGCCGATCTGGATCATCACATTGCGCACGCCGGCCACGGTCTCGTCGAAAAGAATCCTGGCACCGAACATCTCGCGGTAAAAACGGAGGCTTGCGTCCAGGTCGGATGCGAACAGATGAACATGATGCAGATTACAATCCATACCAAATTCTCCTTGCTGCGGTTTAGGGGATGGAGCCGCTTGGGACTGGTGAAAATGGGGTTTGTCTCGTTTTCACCATGTGTCTCATCAGGCAATGATGTGCTTCGTCCCAAATGGCGGATCTACTCATGGTTTGGTCTTCCCCGTGATCTTTTGTGGTTTTCTTGGTGTGCACTTCGCAACAGGTACGCCCTCTCGTTTGGCCCATCCCCTGGCCCAGGTATCCAGCTGTTCGACAACGCCGCACAATTTAACGCCTTCTTTTGTTATGACATACCCTTCTCTTTCCCGAAGTTCAATGATGCCGGCTTCGCGCAATTCATAGAGCCGGGCATTGAGAACGGTAGGGGAGATCCCGCCACAGTGATCTTGCAGGACTCGGAAGCTGCTGGCGCCATTTTGACTGAGCTCCCAGAGAATGCGCAGGGCCCAGCGCCTGCCCAGGAGTTCGAGAAGGACAATAATGGGGCGTCCAGTTCGGGAACTGCCAATCGGTTGACCGGGTTTCAGCACTTTCATCAATTTATCTCCTCTGCGGTCGGGCATTCCTCCGGTATCGGGGGAATGACCGGCCCGGAATCCAGCCGGGCTTATCTGCATTGCTCCATATTAAGTAGCTGCTATTAATTGTGTAGCAATCCGGAAATGTCCTGTCAAGAAAAAATTTAAAAAAAGGGCAGGTTTCATTCTCCATCTTTATTCAGTGACTGGGGGATGGTGATACGTGTATATGGCGAAGAAACGCGAGTATCAACGAACTTGCAAAAGTGATTCATCTCTTCTTTTTAAGAAGCAGATGTTCGCGCTGATGATGTTGGCATTCGATCGCGCGCGATATGGATCTTGTCTTTGGACACGAATGTACCAGCAGCGCCGCAAAGTCTTCTTGGATCATGCCGAAAACAGAGACGGGTTTTGCGCCGTGAACCGGCCAGTGCGCCGCGACTGACAGCAGCCGGCATGACGGAATTTTGAGGTCATGTGTCAGGCACGGTCAACGCACATGAAAAAGGGAATCCCGTATCCGGCGCCCCTCTGACAGGACACGACCGATAGGTCCGCAAGCTCTTTAATCCTTGTACATGGACTCGATCAGGTCCTTGAACTGGGCATTGATCGATTTTCGCTTCACCTTCATGGTCGGGGTGACTTCGCCGTCTTCCGTATAGAGCTTCTTGTCGATGATCTTGAACTTCCGGATGTTCTCGACGCGCGACACCTGATTGTTGACTTTGTCGATTTCTTCCTGAATGAGCGCGATGATCTCCGGCGCGCGGGTCATGGTCGCATACGTCGTGAATTGAACCTTATTATCCTGCGCATACTTCGTGACATTTTCCTCGTCGAGGACGATGAGCGCCGTCAGGTACTTCCGGCGGTCGCCGATGACCACGGAGTCGTTGATGTAGGGCGAGAATTTCAGCAGGTTTTCCAGATACTGAGGCGCAACGTTCTTGCCGCCCGCGGTGATGATCAGATCCTTCTTGCGGTCGGTCAGTTTCAGGTAGCCTTCTTCATCGATCATTCCCACGTCGCCGGTATGCATCCAGCCGTCCACCAGGGCTTCTTTGGTGTTCTCCGGATCCTTGTAGTAGCCCTTGAAAATGCCCGGGTGACGGACGAGGATTTCTCCGTCTTCGGCGATTTTGACCTCGGTTCCCGGGATGGCCTTGCCGACGGTCCCCACTTTGAAATCCACTTCACTCGACATATGCGTGATGCCGGTCGTCTCGGTCATGCCGTAGCCTTCGCGGATCGGTATTCCGATGCTCTGGAAAAATTTTAAGATTTCATGCGAAATGGGTGCGGCTCCCGAGACGCCTACCTTGACCCGATCAAATCCCAGGCGTTCCTTAAGTTTCCGGAAGACGACAAAATAGGCGACATGGTACGCGATTGCCAATTGGACGGGGACTTTCTTCTTTGTCAGCGCAATATTATTGTACCGGGTGCCGATCTTGACGGCAATTTTATAAAGCGTGCGCTTGAGCCAGGTCGCGTCGGCCATCTTCAAAACAATGCCGGAATAGTACTTTTCCCAGATCCGCGGGACGGCATGGAACATGGTGGGCGAGATTTCCATCATATCCGCCATGACCGTGTCCGTGTTTTCGGTGAAGTTGACGATCTGTCCTACGGACAGATGATACATGATGTCGAAGATCTGTTCATACACGTGGTTGAGCGGCAGAAACGAAATGGTTTCGTCATCCGGTGTGAGCGGGGTGACCTGGTTGGCGGACTTTGCGATCCACAGATAGCCTTCATGCGCCAGGAGCGCGCCTTTCGGCGGCCCGGTCGTTCCGGAGGTATAGATGATACCGGCGATGTCGTCGGGCTTGGCCAGCCCGGTCAGCTGCAAAAAGAGATCCGGATGCTGGCGATCTTCTTCTTTGCCCAGTTCCAGGAGTTGATCAAAACTCATGAGCATGGGATCTTCAAAATGCTTAAGGCCCTCCATCTCCCAGACGATCAGCCTGCGCAAGAGCGGCGTTTTGGACCGGAAAGCCAGCGCCTTGTCCAGCTGCTCTTCATCTTCGCAGATGTAAACCACCGCATCGGAGTGGCCCACGACGTATTCGCATTCCGCCACCGGATTGGTCGTGTAAACGCCCACCCAGGCGCCGCCCGCGCAAACAATGCCCAGGGCCGAGTAAAGCCATTCCGGCCGGTTTTCTCCGATGATCGCGACGTGGTCCTTGTAGTTGACGCCCAGGGCATGGAGGCCGAGTGCCACATGCTTGACGTTTTCGTAATATTCGTTCCACGTGATATCGTGCCAGATGCCGTAATCCTTTCTTCTCATGGCAATGCGGTCGGGCTGCTTCTTCACCATATTCAGAAATGCTTTGGGCAACGTCTTGATTTCCAGTGACTGGGCCATACGGTCTCCTTGATCGTTTAGAACACTTGAACCAATGTGCTTTTCAAATCCCTCCCCGCCGGTCTAAGCCGTTGTTCAATAATGACTGCAACATTTAATATCATAGCCGGCATAAGGGGCCGTAACGAAATGGATAGAAATGTAACAGTCATTTTTAACGGCCCCTAACGGAAGCGGACTTTTCTCCGGTAGCGCTTGTATCCCTTGACCGACTGCTCCGTGGCGATCCCCAGATAGAATTCCTTGATATCCTGGTCCTCGCGGAGGACCTCCGGCTTGTCGGCGCGGACGATTCTGCCGTTTTCCAGCAGGTAGGCGTAGTGCGAATATTTGAGGGCCATATTCACGTTCTGTTCGACCAGAAGAATCGTCATGCCGTCCTTTTCGTTAATGTTCTTGATGATTCCAAAAATTTCCTTCGTTAAAAGCGGAGAAAGTCCCAAAGACGGTTCGTCGAGCATGAGCAGTTTGGGACGGCTCATCAGCGCCCGGCCGATGGCCAGCATTTGCTGCTCGCCGCCGCTCATCAGGCCCGCCTGCTGGTTGATTCTTTCTCTCAGGATCGGGAAATGGTGAAAGACATTGTCCAGATCGTCTTTGATATTTTTCCGGTCTTTGCGGGTGTAGGCGCCCATATTGATGTTTTCCAGCACCGTGAGTTCGGGGAAAACTTCGCGCCCCTCCGGCACATAACCGATGCCCATCCGCACGATGTCGGCCGTTTCCTTCCGGTCGATGCGCTCGCCCAGAAATTCGATGGTTCCCTTTTCCGGCTGTTCTTCTTTTAAATCATAAAAGAGGCGCATGATGGTTTTCAGCGTTGTGGTTTTTCCGGCGCCGTTCGAACCCAGAAGCGCGACAATATCACCCTGCTTGATTTCAAAGGAAATGCCGTGCAGTGCGCGGATCAGATCGTACCAGGTTTCGATATTTCTTACTTTCAGCATTAGATCGCCCCCTCCTCTCCGAGGTAAGCTTTGATGACTTCGGGATGCTTCTGAACCTCTGAAGGTTTTCCCAGAACAATCTTTTGTCCCTGGCTCATGGCAAAAACACGATCCGAAATTCCCATGATCATATTCATGTCGTGTTCGATGAGCAGAATCGTGACATTAAAGTCTTCCCGGATGTCCTTGATCCAGATCGTCAGATCATCCTTTTCTTCCGTGTTCATGCCGGCGGAGGGTTCGTCGAGCAGCATCACTTTGGGCTCGAGGGCCAGCGCCCGGCCAACCTCGATGAGTTTGCGCTTGCCGTAGGCCAGAGAACCGACGAATTGATCCCGAACGGATTGCAGTTCGAGAAAATCAATAATGTGCTCAACCTTTTCGCGATGGGCGATTTCCTCGCGAGCGGCGCGGGACCGCTTGCCCCACATGAAGGCGCCGCTGAAAACCCCGGTCTTCATAAAGATATGGCGGCCCAGCATGAGATTGTCCATCACCGTCGCGTTGGCAAAAAGCTCGATGTTCTGGAAGGTACGCGCAACGCCCTTCTTCGCAATGCGGTCCGGGGTCTTCCCCACCAGATTCTCTCCCTCCAGGAGGACTTCCCCTTCGTTCGGGTGATAGATCCCGCTGATCAGGTTGAAGATGGTTGTCTTTCCCGAACCGTTGGGTCCGATGATGGAAAAAATTTCATTCTTCTCGACGCTGAAGCTGACGTCATTGACGGCTTTCAATCCGCCGAAGCTGATGCTCAAATGCTCGATATCGAAATAGCCCATGAGATGCCTTTCTCTTTGTCACTTCGTCCCTCGAATGCGTAACCTTTAAATTACGCCGGGGATCTTATGTCGGGAGAACCCGGGTCCGAAGAGGGGTATGTCCGCTCCTCTTCGACATGCCTTTTCGGAATCACAACGATCAATGATCGTAAATCTTTGCATGAACCGAACCGGAAGACGCCGGGAATTTTGCGGGGGGCGTTTGTCCCCCCGCAAAATTCAAGTTCGGACTTCACTAATGACGGCTGATCTCGTTTTCCGTCCAATCCTGAAGGACGATATTCTCGCCTTTCGGGCCGGCCTGCCAGATCTGAACCGTTTTGGGGGCCTTATGATTTTTTGCTGTCCAGGTGATTCTCGGACCGACGCCCTGGAAATTCTTGATGCTGTCCAGTTCCTTTTTGACCGCTTCCGTGCTCAAATTCGGACCTACCTTTTTCATCGCATAGACCAGGGGCTCGGCCACGACAATACCGGCCTGGTAGAAAATGCCCCATCTTTCCGTGGGAGCCAGACGCTCCTGCGCCTTGCGATACTTGTTGATCAGCGGATTATCGGAAAAAGGCGGAACAAAGAAGGCACTGGTGATGACCGCTTCTTTGGACCACAAGCCGTCGGTGATCTTGTTCATCAGGGGATAATCCGAGAGGTTATAGGAATGGATCCACTGAGGTTTGAAGCCGACGGAAACGCTGGTGCGAAGGGCGATTGCCGCCTGAGTCGGCGAGCAGTAGCCGATGACCGCGTCGGCGCCCGAGGCTTTCAACTTGGCAACCTGCGATGACAGATCGCGTTCGGTGGGCTCGACGGGAAGCGCCGCCACCAGTTCCATCTTATACTTACTCAGGCGATATTTGACCGAATCCAGAGCATCCTGGCCGTAGTCGTCATTCTGGTAAAACATGGCAATTTTTTTGAATTTTTTCTTTTCAACGGCGAATTTCGCGAGGATGCTGGAGTCATCTTCATAGGTTGCCCAGATGTTCCACAGGTAGGGGTTGTGGGGATCCCAGAACGATCTGGCTCCGGAACAGGGGGAAATCCAGATGATTTTGTTTTCCAGCAGGATTTTGTAAACGGACTGACAGCTGGCCGTGCCCACACCGCCCACAAAGGCGAAAATACCGTAACGCTCCACCAGTTCCTTGACGGCGGCTACGGTCTGGGAAGGATTGTACTGGTCGTCGCGAACGAAGAACTTGACTTTACGGCCGTTAATGCCGCCCTCTTCATTTACAATATCGAACATGAGCTTACTGCCGCGGGCGACGGCTCCCCAAGGCGCCGCCGGGCCCGTCTGAGGTCCCCACGCGGCGATGCGGATTTCTTTGTCATCGAAGCCCCGCTCGGCTGCGGCCTGACCCGCTTGTGCAAACAGAAAAACGGCAAATAGACAAACAAGCATGATTCCCATTACCTTTTTAAAATTCATAGCCCTTCCTCCTTACGTTTTTAGTGACCTGCCCAATCGTTCTTCATCCTTCCACAAATGTCCGCTGTGCCAGAAATATTTCCGGAACAGGCGCACGGGGACATCCTTGCCGGTTTGCTTGGGGTGTTCAGCTTTTGTACCACTTGCCTCCTTCTTTCAGAAATATGAAGCCGATGTTGACGACCGACTGCCTGCTGGCGCCTTCATGGGCGAATGTGACTTCCACTTCCACCTGGGCGATCTTATCGGCGGTGGATATGGTTTGCGGATCCTTGTTGGCCTGGATATAACTCACGCGGACGATTTGATACGCGACGACGCGATCCGGCGTTGCTTTGGCCTCGGCGAGATACTGTTTGTAGTTGTGGGTCCGGAGGTAGGCGGATGAAGGAGCAAAACAGGCGAAGATTGCGGGATAATCCCGGCGGATTTCCGCATCGAGAAACTTCCGGACGGCTTTGAGAACCGCCTGCTCTTCGCTCTCGCCCGCCGATCCGCAGGAAGCATTTTGAGCAAAACCTCCCGCCAGCGACGCGATCAGGACGAAAAAGACCAACGCCGTCGTATAGATTTTGAAAATAGGCCTTCGGGGGATGATGGTGTTCATGGCGTTTACACTTTCTTTACCCAGTGCTTGGCAAACAGGCCGCTGGGGCGAATGCAGAGCATCAGGACGATTACCACAAACGCCGTGATCGGCTTCCAGACGGGCCACGCGTATCCGAAGAAATTCTCGAGCAGTCCCATGATGGCGCCACCGATCAGCACGCCCGGGATGCTCATCAGTCCGCCCAGCACCGCGGCGGCGAAAGCCTTCAAAAACGGCTCCATCATGAACTGCGGATCCAGAATGGTCTTGGCTGTGAGCAGCACGGCGGCGATGAGTCCGATGACCGAACTGAACGCCCAGGAAAAAGCAAAGACGCGATCGGTATTGATGCCCATGATCTTTGCCGCGTGCTTGTTCTGCTGGGTCGCCCGCATCGCCGTTCCCAGATTGGTGTGTTTGAAGAAGAAATACAAAAAAGCCATTACGACGGCGGCAATGACGAAGACGGCCACCGCCCACTGGCTGATGATAAACCCTTTGATCGGTTCGTACGTGATCATGTAGGAAATCGGAATCGAGAATTCCTGCTGTTCGGCGCCCCATTTCCAGCTGGCAAATCCCATGAGCAGCATTTCGACGCCCAGCGTGATGACGATGAGGCCCAGCAGTGTGGGATTCTTAGCGGGCCGGAGAAAAACATACTGGACCAGGATGCCCAGGAGGGCGGCAAAGATAATCGCCGCCAGCAGTGCGACCCAGAAGGGGCAATGGTAAAACGTCAGCAGGTGAAAGACGATGAACGTGGAAAACATGGCCATCTCGCCCGCGGCAAAATTCATGACCTCCGACGTTTTGTAGATTATGACGACCGCCAGGCCGAAAAGACCATAGCAGGCGCCCATCGCCAATCCTTCAATCAACAGCTGTTCGAAAGGCATATCTCCCCCTTAATGTCGTCGTGCTTCCCGTTTTTGACCACGCTTTCGGTTCCATCGGCTTCCCCGCTGCAAAAGACAATCGTGGTGACCACTTTGGCGCATGGATATCGATTTTAAAAAGGCCAGGTCTTCCAGTATTTCTTCACCCGGATCCAGACTCCGAAGATGCCCATGGGTTCAAAGATCATAATGCCGATCATGACCAGCCCGAGAGCGATGGCGCTTAAATTGTCCATCCCCGTAATGGACAGCCAGCGTTGTGAAATGGCCACCAGGAAATCTCCCAGGTAGGGGACGTCCTTGACGTTTTTGAAAAGAGCATACATCAGGTAAGTGATAAAAGCGGCGCCCGTGATGGATCCCATGATGGAGCCCAAGCCCCCCACCACAATCATGACCAGAAAGTAGATGGACAGAAACATATTGAAGGTGATGGGGTCGAAAAACCCGAGCACGAAGGCAAAAAGACCGCCGGCAATTCCTGCATAAAAAGCGCTGACCGCGAAGGAAAGGGTTTTGTAGATGGTCAGATTGATGCCGATGACCTCGGCGGCAATGTCACTGTCCCGGATGGCGACAAAAGCGCGGCCCACTTTTGTTTTCAAAATATTAATCGCCCCCAGAACCATAAGGATGGTGATAATCAGAATGAGATAATACTTACTCATGTCCGACGTGAGCGTGAGATTCCAGCCCAGCTGCGGAATGCCGATATTCATGGCGGGCGCCCGCAGACCGGAGCGGCCTCCGAAGATTTCCGTATGGCCGATGATGTGCATGATCGCCAAACCGAAGGCCAGCGTGGCAATGGTCAGATAGGGACCTTCGAGCCGCAGTGCCGGCAATCCCAGGATGAAGCCGAAAAAAGCGGCAATAAAAGCGGCAATGATAATCGCGGGGAAGAAAGGCATGCTCAGCTTCGTCATCAAAAGCACGGTGGCGTATGCACCGATGGCGAAGAATCCGGCGTGTCCCAGGGAGATTTGCCCGGTTGACCCGACCAGAATATTGAGGCCGACGGCCAGGATGACGTGGACCATGATCAAGTTAAAAAGGTATAGGTAGTAATTGGTTGATATGAGGGGAAGGGTGAAGAGCGCGACCAGGAGAAGAATAGCCCAGAAAAGAATGGTCCCGCTTTTGAAAAGCTCGATGTCTTCGTAATACGCCCGCTTCATGTCCATGGATCACACACTCCTATAGTTGTCTGATAGAAGAGTTGATTGCATCTGGTTCAGCTTCGTTTACGGTACTTATTTGATGATGAAGGTGATGATAAAAAGTAAGATCACCTTAAAAATTTGATTGTAATCGACATTATTATAGCAAGGATTTTGCGTCAATATGCAATAATCAAAACCATTTCCATACAATCATAGTATGGACATTAAGGCAAACTTAGAAGATAGGACCGGTGATTGACTTTCTGGTAGTTGAGACCGAG
>SBEK01000066.1 GCA_009668925.1 Deltaproteobacteria bacterium | reverse complement strand
GATGAAGATGCGTTTCAAATCTTTTTTACGGCTTCATCAATGATTTGACCGCAGTCATTATTTATTGACATTAACGGCCGATATCTCTATAAAAAAAACACACTATTCATTATTTTCACAACATATCTTGAAAATGGAGGGTATTCTGATGAAGATGAAGAAGAGTTGTTTATTCAAAATGAAACTCCTGTCCGCTTGTTTGTTCAGTCTTCTGTTCATTGCCGGCTGCAGCAGCAGCGACAGTGATCCGGTCTTGGCGGTCAAAACCAACGTCATGGTCCACTTGCAGGCCGGAGGCAATGATTATCTTGTTGACGGCATGACTGTTTCTATTCAGAAGGCCGGCGGACCGGTATTAACCGGCGTTACAGGGACAAACGGCATCGCCGTTATCCCTGTCACGGAGACTGGCGATTATAGAGTCATCAAGGTGGAAGGAGCAGACGCCACTAATTTTGCAGAGGGCAGCCAAGCAGGCAGAGAATTTGATAAGGTAAATCCCCTGGCAAATCCTTACCCAAATTTGACGTATACGTTTGGAGGCTCCTTCCCTATGGTCAGCGTAACCGCATTAGGCAGCGATTATCCGGTCAATGCCTCTGTTCCCCCCATTATTAAAGTGACTGTTTTAAAAGTGGGAAACATAACTTCCGACGACAATGGTAACTCTGGTGTTCAAGCCGGGACGACGACTTTTGCGGGCAGGATAATCATCGGCAACATCAGTTCCAATGATGATCGTTTCGGGCTAAAAATCATGAGCAATGATACTTACCTCAATCGTCTGATGTTATATTCCAGTGCAACAGCAATGACGGATACTTATTTTTACGGCGGGGATACCTGGCAGGCAACGCATACGGGTTTTATCGACACCTATTCGCAAGCCGGACCGATTTATTTTGAGGCACCGGGAACCGCCGGCGGCGATTGGGCGCTTGGCCATAATTTGAATGCTACACAACTGATCGTCAGGGGCGCAGCGAATCAGTATACCAATTTCATCGGTTTCGACGGCGGCGCCTCGGGCAGCGTGGTAGGGACCTGGAGTACCGCTGGCGGCACCGGACACACCTATAGTTTTGACTACCGAATTTTCCAATTTGAGCGATTTGCACCGTATTATGACATTGGCAAGAGCGGACCCGGGGGTGGTACCGTATTCTACATCACCGATGGTGGTTTGCATGGATTAGAGGCAGCGCCTGCCTTGTGGAACGGCGGTTCTGCGGATCCGATAGCGGCATGGAGCAACATCGCAATTGCCATAGGAACGACAGGCACTGCTATAGGAACAGGACTTGCAAACACTCAGGCTATCATCCTGCAGAATGGCGGTGCGGCAAGTGCGGCGAAACTGTGCAGGGATTATACCGGCGGCGGTAAGACCGACTGGTTTCTCCCTTCGAGAGATGAACTCACTCAGATGTATTCATTAAGAGCTGTCATCGGCGGTCTCTCACCCGGTGACGCCTACTGGAGTTCATCTGAACATAATGCATCCGACGGGTTGCTTGTGCAAAACACCAACGGCGTCTCTGCCAACATGGGTAAAAGCGTTCTGGAATGGGTTCGGGCTGTCCGGGCTTTTTAGCAAACCAGAAAAAAAGCCCGGATAAAATTATATCCGGGCTTTTTTAAGATGAAATACCGGCTGCAGTTATTACCCCGTGAGGAAATCGGGAACGATTTAATTTAAAAGTCTTGCGTGTTCCAATTTTCCGAGATTCGTGTCCATTACAGATTGTAGTGTTGCGTGAATGAAAGAAAAAGGAGATGAATGGGACAGGAAGTAAGTTTCATTATCAATTTTCGTATCTTCCCAGGCAATAGCTCAGCCTTACAAAAACGTGAATCGTTTGCGCCATTCTTTATGAAAAAGGGCGACCCCTTAACACAATAAAGCAGTTGAATCGGCCCATACCGTGAGTGGATTATGCCCGAAATGTTGCGGCTCTCGGCAAAATGGAGCGACAAAGAGCCGAACTGTTTGAGCCCTCAGGGCGAGTTTTCGGCTCTCGCTCGAACGCCATTCTATTTTCAAATCAATGATGATACCGCGGCGGCAAGGAGGAGGCGCCGGAGACGTATATTTGCATACGTTGAGGACGCCGGAGACCCCGGCCTTCGCCGGGGCAGGCTGTGCCAACAAAGGTAGCGCTTGATTTGGAAAAGAATTAGAGCCGCAGTTGCAGGGCATCGTTTCACGGTGTGGGCCGGTTCGGCTGCCACATTTCAGAGATAAATGAATGTTGAAACATCTTCAGCTTCCTGGATTCCGGGTCGCGCTTCGCTTGCCCGGAATGACAAAAATGAAAAGATGACTTCGCCTGTGCGGGAATGACGTCTCTTTCTAAATTGTCTTGCAGGTAAAAAAAGCCGGAGCCGTCAGATGACGGCTCCGGCTGAATGGAAGTGAGAAGAAGGGGTTAATTTTTTTCTCACTATCCCAGGATCGTCTTCAAATCTTCATCCGGCGTGGTGATCGGTTTGATGGCGAAATTCTGAACCAGCACATTCAGCACGTTGGGCGTAATGAACGCGGGGAGAGAAGGCCCGAGGCGAATGTCCTTGATGCCCAGATAGAGCAATGTCAGTAGGATCGCCACGGCTTTCTGTTCATACCAGGATAAGATCATCGACAGCGGCAGATCGTTCACACCGACATTGAAGGCTTTGGACAGCGCCACGGCAATCTGGATGGCCGAGTAAGCGTCGTTGCATTGCCCCACGTCCAGCAGGCGGGGGATTCCGCCGATGTCGCCCAGTTCCTGGTCGAAGAAACGGAACTTGCCGCAGGCGAGCGTCAGAACAACTGTGTCCTTGGGGGCCTTTTCCACAAATTCCGTGTAATAGTTCCGGCCGGGTTTCGCGCCGTCGCAGCCGGCGACTAAGAAGAAGTGGCGGATGGCCTTGCCTTTCACCGCCTCGATGACTTTGTCGGCCACACCCAACACGGCGTTGCGCGCAAAACCCACCATGACGGATTTGCCGTTTGTATCCGCCGCAAATCCGGGCAGTTCGAGCGCTTTCTTTATGACCGGCTCAAAGTTGCCGTCGGCGATATGGGCCACACCCGGCCAGCCCACGAGGCCCGCGGTGAAGATATTTGCCGCATAGGTATCCCGCGGCCGCTGAATGCAGTTGGTCGTCATCAGGATCGCGCCGGGAAATTCGGCAAATTCTTTGGCCTGGTTCTGCCAGGCCGTTCCGTAGTGCCCGTAGAAATGCGGATATTTTTTGAGCTCCGGGTAGCCGTGCGCCGGCAGCATTTCACCATGCGTGTAGATATTGATTCCCTTGCCCGCTGTTTGTTTCAAGAGCTCCGACAGATCTTTCAGGTCATGGCCGGAAATCAAAATGGCCTTCCCTTTTTTTGCTCCCAGCGGCACCGGGGTCGGCACGGGATGTCCAAAGGAACCCGTGTTTGCGGCATCGAGCAATTCCATCGTCCGCAGATTGATCTCGCCGCACTTTAACACCAGGCCGACCCAGCCGTTTAAATCCAGATTTTCGCGCGCGATGGCCGAGAGCGCTTCCTCAATAAAGGCGTAAACCTTTTCATCTTCCTGCCCCAGGATCTGCGCGTGGTCCGCATAGGCGGCCACACCCTTGACGCCGAAAAGTAAAATATGCTTGAGCGACTGAATATCAGCGTTGGCATCTGCAAACGTTTTCAACGACGCAACAGTCGCCTGAGCGATGAGCGCGTCAACCGTCGTCTTGGGCTGGAAAGTCACGCCGGCGGTTTTTTCATCGATTGCCGCCCCCGCTTTTTTCGCTTTCTCCTTCAGAGCGTCGCGCAGGCTCGCGCATTTTCCAATCAGATCGACGAACCGCGCCGGATCGAAATCCACGTTGGTCAAGGTTGAAAAAAGAGCCTTGGCCGCAAACTTGTTGACTTCGGGATCGTTGATTCCCGCTTTGCGGGCATCGACCGCCACCACGGATAAACCCTGAAGCGCATAGACCAGGACATCCTGGAGAGCGGCGACCCCGGCATCCTTGCCGCATACGCCGCCTTTCATACATCCTTCGCCTTTGGCCGTCTGTTCGCACTGGTAACAAAACATCGCTTGATTTTCCATTTGACTCACTCCTTATATTTTATTTTTTTGAATCATCATTTGACGGGGAATATAGGCGAATATTTCGAGTTGCACCTTGACTTAAGTCAAACATCGGGTTATTTTTTCTTCCAAGGAAACAACACATGGATATCACGAAAATTATTGCATCTATTCCTCTGTTTAACGGCCTCGCCGAAAAGCAGTGTGCAAGCCTCGCCTCCATCGCCGTCGGCCGAACATTCAAGCGGGGGCAATCCCTGTTTGCCGAAGGCGATGAGGGAACCGGTTTTTACGTCATCCTTTCCGGGCGGGTGAAAATCTTCAAACTTTCTCCCGAGGGCAAGGAGCAGATTTTCCACATTCTGGAAGACCTTGAACCGTTCGGCGAAGCGGCCGTCTTCACCGGACAGCATTTCCCGGCCTCGGCGCAGGCCCTCGCCGACACCCGCACGCTTTTCTTCCCCCGCTCAAAATTTGTGGAATTGATCGGCCGCGAACCGTCGCTCGCCCTCTCCATGCTGGCGCTCATGTCCCGCAGGCTTCGCAAACTTACCGTACTCGTGGAAAACCTGTCCCTCAAGGAAGTCCCGGGCAGACTGGCCGCTTACCTGCTGTATCGCAGCGAAGATAGCGGTGATTCCCGGACCGTCAAGCTGGACATCTCGAAAAACCAGATGGCCGGCCTTCTGGGAACCATTCCCGAAACGCTGTCGCGCATTTTAAAACGGATGACTGAAGAAAAATTGATCAAAGCGACGACCCGCTCGATATCGATACTCGACAGGGAAGGATTGGCGGAATTGGCGGAAGGCATGCACCGATTGGCCTAGCCGGCCTCATGGGGGGCGTCCGATCGCCCCGGAGCGGCAAAATGCATCCGATAATTGGGAAGAAATATGGCCGATTTTCTCGACAGGAAAAAGATCCGGCAGGTATTCCGTGATGTGCAGAAGCATCGGCAGATCGAAGGGCTCATTCGCCAATTCTCCTCCAATAAGCAAGACATCCGCCTTACCGCCCTTAACCGGGTCGATCTGACGAACTGCCGCGATGTCCTGGAGCTGGGCTCGGCCTTCGGCGCCTTTACGGAAGCCCTGAAAGGGAGGCTTCATCCCGCAGCAACCATTACGGGACTCGATATCGTTTCGGAATACGAGCCCTTTTTTCTGGAGGCCTGCCGCCGCGCCGGGTATTCGGGAACGTTTCTGGCGACGGGCGTTCACACCATCAGAAAATATCCGGCGGATTCCTTTGATCTCATTATCTGCAGCTTCGCCTTATATTTTTTTGTGGAAATGATCCCGGAAATCGCCCGGGTTCTGAGGAAGGACGGCATCTTCATCACGATTACCCACGACGAGTGCAATATGCAGGAATTGATTCATATCACCAGAAGAACGCTCATCGAGCAGAATCTTCTGGCCCATAACCACCTCCTGCCGATTGAAATCATCGTCTCGCAATTCTCCGGTGAAAACGGCGAGAAATTGCTCCGGCCGTATTTCGGCCGGGTCCAAAAACTCAATTTTAAAAATTCCCTGATTTTTCAGCCCTGGGACATTGATTTTTTTGTCAATTACTATCAATTTAAAAGCCCTTTCCTTCTGGTCGGAACGGACGCTGAGAAAAAAAATATTGTAAACAAACTCTTGCATAAATTGAAGGACATCGGCGCCCAGAACAAAGTCATCGCCATGTGCAAGGACGATGCGATCTTTATTTGCCAGCAACCCCAGTTCTTAAAGGAAGCCTTATGAAGAAGCAGCGCCGGTTTTGTCCGCATTGCGGCGGCCAAATCGTGAAGAAGAAAGAAGACCATGTGCTCAGGGACTGCTGTTCGGGTTGCCACAGCTTTTTTTATGACAATCCTCTGCCGGTCGTCTCGGCCATTGTGGATGAGGCGCGGCAGATCCTGCTGGTCAAACGCGACCGGCCTCCTTTCAAAGGCCGCTGGTGTCTGCCGACCGGTTTTGCCGAAGCGGGCGAAAGCATCGAAGATGCCGCACTTCGGGAACTCATGGAAGAGACGGGTCTCAAAGGCCGTATCAGCAGACTGCTGGATGTGGATTCCTACAAAAGCCGCTTTTACGGCGATCTGCTTTTTCTCACATTCGTCGTGGAAAAGATCGGCGGAAAACTTGCCGCGGGCGATGACAGCGCTCAGGCGCGATTCTGGCCGATTCACCGGATTCCGCCGCTGGCTTTCCGGTCCAACAGGCATGCCCTGGAAACCTATATCAAAAGCAAGAAAGACTATTGGGCCATTCTGGATGCCATCGAGCATCAGGACGACAAAACACGTCCCGCCCGTCAGGCGGCCAATTCCATGACCAGACGTCTCATTAACGTCATCCTGAGAAATAAAGAAACAATGATCCTGCAATGGATTGAGGACATGAAGACCAATCCGTCCACCGCCGAGTACCGGCCATATGCGGACCGGGTGCTGCATACGATCTCGGATAAAATCATTTCACAAATCACGCTCTGGCTGGGGAACGCTTATGATATCGGCCGCCTCAAAAACTTTTACATGAACCTGGGCCTGGAAAGGAAAAAAGCCGGTGTTAAGATAAGCGGGGTGCTGAGCGCTTTGAGCCTCATCCGCAAGCATATCTGGGATGTTGCCCTTGCCGAAGGGGCGCTGCAAAAAAATCTTGATCTTTACATGACGTTTGAACTGCAAAGACGAATGACCATCTTTTTTGATTTGGCCACTTTTTATATTACGCGCGGCTTCGAGAAATAACGACAAGCGGATCGGACAAATAATGCCGCCTCGGAACTCCAGCGATTCCCGAGGCGGCACCATTTCAAGAGGGAGGAAATAAACTAAAAGTCTTTAAACTCATCCTTATCAAAGGGGATGACCTGCTCCGGACGCACGCGTTTGGGTTTTGCCGCCGGTCCGGCCTGGTCTTTTTTCTTCACATTTTTTCCGGGAACGGCGGGAGCAAGAAGCGCTATACCATGAGGAACGGAGGGTTTACCGCCTGTTTTTAAGGCTTTCCCGGAAGGGGCGGGAAACGGCTTGCCCGCGAAAGGCGCATAGTGGACTGCAACATCGGCATCGGCGCCAATGATGCCGGCCAGCGCTTGCATTCTATTTTCCAGCTGGTTGACATCCGCATTCACCGATTCCGCTGCCGCGGCTGAAGATTCAGCATTAAAAGCAGCCTGCTGAACGGCCTTGTCCATTTCCGCCACCGCCCGGTTTATCTGGGCGATTCCGTGAGCCTGTTCCTGGGAGGCAGTGGCGATTTCATCAACCAATTGGCTTATTTTTGCGGAAGAAGCGACATTGTCCTTAAAGGCCTCCTGCGTCGAACCGGTCAACTCATTGCCGTTCTTGACGGCTTTCATGGTATTTTCAATAAGCTGGCTGGTGTTTTTTGCTGCTTCCGCCGATCTCATGGCCAGATTCCGGACTTCATCGGCAACGACGGCAAACCCCGCCCCGGCTTCACCGGCCCTCGCCGCTTCCACGGCGGCGTTCAAAGCCAGAAGGTTCGTCTGAAATGCTATTTCATCGATTGTCTTAATGATCTTTCCCGTTTCTTCGGAGGATTTGGTAATTTCGGCAATGGACTTGGCCATGTCCACCATATGCCGATTGACTCTCTCGACAATCTGACCTGCCTCCTGCATCATCGCTCTGGCCTGCGAGGCGTTATCCGCGTTTTGTTTGGTCATGGCCGATAACTCCTCCAGGGAAGAAGAAGTTTCTTCGAGAGAGGATGCCTGAGAACTTGTACCGGCGGCAAGCTGCAAAGCGGCGGAAGATACCTGTGAGGTCCCGGAAGAAACGCTGCTGATAATATCCGACAACCCCTTCAGTTCGTTTTCAATGGACCCGACAACCTTACGGCTGATATATAACCCGAGGATGATCGTCACCAGACAGCCGATGAAGGTGAGTATTCCCGTTGTCCGCATGTAGGCATTGACGCCCCGCAGGTCGGAACTGTCCAGATGGTAAAGCTGGTACAGGGCAATCGTGCCGATCAAAGCCATCATGACGGCTATGACGATGAACATGCTGATAATTCTTGTTTTTAATCTCATTTGCGACATATTTCACACCTCGTAACCTTAAAGAATATGGGCTCAGGCTGCGCTTGTTTTTTCCAGGTCATCGAGTTCATCCGCGTTCATCACGCGATCGATGTCCAGAAGGATTTTAATTTTCCCGGAGGCTTTGGCCATCCCCAGAATATAATCGGTGTTGACACGCGATCCGAAATTGGGTGTATCTTCAATATCCGCTCCCTTGATATTCAAGACTTCCGAAACGGAATCCACGAGAATACCGATCAGGATGTGGCCGTTGCCTTTCGCGATTTCAATGACAATAATGCAGGTGCGCTCGGTATATTCCAGGGCCGGCAGGCCGAATTTCAGCCTCAGGTCAATGACCGGGATGACCTTTCCACGCAAATTGATAACCCCTTTCACGTGCGCGGGGGTTTGCGGGACAGCCGTGATGGTGATCATTCCGATAATTTCTTTCACCTTCAAAATACCGATGCCGTATTCTTCATCGGCCAGGGATAATGTCAGATACTTGCCTTCCCGGAAATTGATTTTTTCTTCCCTCTCTTGCGCTGCGGCGGCTGCTTTCATCGCATCCCTCCATTTTTAGTCATGCTTTAACGAAACAGCATCCTTGATAGATTTTGGCTTTTGCACAATCTATAACGGCTTTTTTTGAAAATACTTGAGGCTTGAGCCGCAAGATTATGACGGCTGACCGTTAAATATTCAATACTTTTCCCAGGCGTCACCTAACCCTCGATGAATTATATTGACATGCCCGGACGCTTTTCTTATACTCACAGTCAGTGAAAAAGAAATTTCTGATCAGTAGCTTACATTGCCCCCTGATGACATTTCTTTGGTTTCACTTCAAAACATACTAATCCGGCCCGCTGCCGGATGAAACAATACAAGGAATGGAAGGACGCAACAATGATTACAGTAAATATTGACGGAAAAGAATGTGTGACGGTGGACGGCCTGACGATCATCGACGCCGCCCGTTCACACGGGATTGACATCCCCTCTCTCGGATATGATCCGCGTGTCAGTCCCCCCAGTAATTTCGAAGCCGCATTTGTCGAAGTGGCCGACGGTTCCAGGACCAGATTTGCCTCTGCCACCTCCACACCGGTCGAAGACGGCATGGTCATCCGCACCCAATCCGCGGCGCTGGCGAGCTATCGGAGGATTTACCTGCAGGCGCTGCTGCGGAACCATTACGGCGATTGCATCGCGCCTTGCGTGCTCACCTGTCCGGCTCATATCGACATTCAGAAATATATTTACCACGTCCAGTCCGGCAATTTTGCAGAGGCGCTCGCCGTTATCAAGGACGCGAATCCGCTCCCCGGCGTGTGCGGGCGCGTCTGCCCGCATCCCTGTGAATCCGATTGCCGCCGCAACGCTTTGGACGGCGCCGTCAACATCAACGGCATCAAACGGTTTGTCGCCGACTGGGACACGTATCAGCTAGAGGCCTATAAACCCCAATGCCGGCCGGACACCGGACACCGGATCGCCGTCATCGGTGCGGGGCCCGCGGGCCTCACCGCCGCCTGGTTTTTGCGCCGTCTCGGCCATGCCGTGACGATTTTTGAAATGCAGGAAGCGGCCGGGGGCATGCTGCGCTGGGGAATCCCTTACTACCGCCTCCCGGAGAAAGATCTGGACACGGAGATTCAGTGCATTCTCGATCTCGGCATTGATATCCAGTACAAGAAGAAATTGGGACGGGATTTCACACTGGAATCGCTGAAAAGAGAAGGCTTTGCGGCGGTTTTCCTGGGGCTGGGCGCGCAAAAAGCGACCGCCATCGGCGCGAAAGGCGAAAACGCACCGGGCGTCGTGTCCGGTCTTGATTTTCTCGCCGGACTCGCCCGCGGGGAAAAACCGGACCTGGGCAGCCGCGTGATCGTGATCGGCGGCGGCAATACGGCTATGGACGCGGCGCGCAGTGCCGTGCGTCTCGGCGTCAAAGAAGTTGTTGTCGCCTATCGCCGCACACGCCATGAAATGCCCGCCCAGCCGATCGAAATCGAAGAGGCCATCGAGGAAGGCGTCAACATTCAGTTTCTGACTGCGCCCGTTTCCATTAAGGCAGCCGGCGGCGCGTTGCAGATGACCTGCGTGAAAATGGCGCTTGGCGAACCGGATAAGAGCGGCAGACGGCGTCCCGTGCCCCAGGAAGGTTCCGAATTTACCCTGACGGCAAACACCATTATTTCGGCCATCGGCCAGGCCGTCGACGGCTTCAGCATCGGCGAAAAGAAACTCATCAATAAATGGGGCAATATCGTGGTCAATGAGCAAACCCTGCAGACCGCCCTGCCCTGGGTTTTCTCCGGAGGGGATTGCGTCACCGGTCCGGACATAGCGATTGCCGCCATCGGCGCCGGCCATCGCACCGCGGAAGCGATCGATGAATTTGTGCGCACGGGATCCGTGACCACGAAGGACGAACCCTATACCTGCACCAAAGGCCCGTGGAAAGAATTGCCGCGGGAGGCGTTCAAGGGCACCCCTCCCGCAGACCGGCTGGAAGTGCCGGTTATTGCGGCCCACGTCCGGAAAGCAAATTTTGACGAATCGTCGACCACCTGGGATCAGGAAACCGCCATGGCCGAAGCCTCCCGCTGCCTCGCCTGCGGATGCACGGAGCGATATGACTGTGATCTGCGCGGGTACGCCAGCGCCTACGGCGTCGAACACGACAAGGCAAACCCGGCCAAACCACTGCCCATCGACGAAAATCATCCCATCATCACCCGTGATCCCGGCAAGTGTATTTTGTGCGGTCTGTGTCTGAAAGTCTGCCGGGAGATGGAAGGTGTTTCGGCGCTCAGTTTCTATGAAACCAACGACGTGCTCACCATCGGTCCCAACGACCATCGGCCGCTGGACATGACCGTCTGCGTGGCCTGCGGCCACTGCGCCATGGTCTGCCCGACCGGGGCGCTCACCCTGAAACCCGCGCTGCCCGATGTTTACCGGGCATTGAAGGATCCGCAATTGACGGTCGTCGCTCAGATCGCTCCCGCCGTACGCGCCGCCTTCGGTGAACAATACGGCATTGCCGGCGCCGACGTCATGCCGGTTTTGAGCGCCAGCCTGAAACAGCTGGGGTTTAATTTTGTCTTCGACACCTGCTGGGCGGCCGATCTCACCATTATGGAGGAAGGCACGGAGTTTCTGTCACGCCTGGCCGAAGGGGGTGTTCTGCCTCAGATCACCTCCTGTTGTCCGGCCTGGGTCAATTACTGCGAAAAAATGGCGCCGGATATTTTGCCGCATCTGTCGTCCTGCAAATCTCCGCAGCAGATGTTCGGCGCGGTGATGAAGCGATATTTCGCCAGAGAATTGAAGGTGCGTCCGGAACTCCTGTATTTCGTTTCCATCATGCCCTGCAATGCCAAGAAATATGAATCCATGCGCCCCGAGTTTAAAACGGATCATCTTCAGGACGTGGATAAAGTCCTGACCACCTGGGATGTGATGACGATGCTGGCGGAAAAAAATATTGATCCGCGCAAAGTTCAACCGATCCCGGTGGACGCCTTCTTCGGAAAGGTTTCGGGCGCGGGAATCATTTTCGGCGCCAGCGGCGGGGTAGCGGAAGCGGCGCTTCGGCTGGCGGCGGAACGCGTCATGGGCAAACGAATGGAAAGCTTCAATTACGAAGGCGTCCGCGGGCTTCAGGGGGTCAAAGAAACCACCATCAAGCTGGGAGATTCCGAGGTCCGTCTGGCGGTCGTCAGCGGTCTGCAAAACGCTCAAAAGTTGATCGACCGGATGCGGGCGGGCGACGCGCCGTATGACCTGATTGAAGTCATGGCCTGTCCCGGCGGCTGCATCAACGGCTCCGGAAACCCGGCACCCCTTTTGAAAAGCGACACGGAGCATCGCCTGGATGTCCTCTATCGCCTCGATCAGGACGCGACCATCCGCACCAGCCAGGATAATCCGTCCGTTCAGGCGATTTACACCAATTGGCTCGGCGAACCGGACAGTGAGACGTCGCACCACGAGCTGCATACCAGCTACAAACGACGCTCCATGCGTGTTCAGGACGTCAAGGAAGACGTCGCCCAGAATCTGCCGGTGGTGAATGTCGGCGTCTGCATCGGCACGAACTGTTACATCAAGGGGTCCTGGAAGCTTCTCGAAGGACTGGCCGCCGAATTACGAAAGCGGGGACTGGCGGAGCGCTTCCGCGTCAAGGCGCGTTTCTGTACGGGACAATGTGAAGGAGGGCCGAATGTGACGATCGGCAACAAAATCATTTCCGTGGATTGCGCCGCCAAGCCCGGAGCGTTTATCGACAGTCATTTGATGCCATTCATCCGGAAGGAAGAAACGGGGAAGTGATATGCTTTTGATAACGATTTGCGTCGGCAGTTCGTGCAGCTTGCGCGGCTCCGACGAACTGGCGTCGGAATTGTTCCGTCTGATTGAAAAAGAGAAGCTCGAAGGCCTCGTTGATATTGTCGGCGCTTTCTGCATGGATGCCTGCTCGAAAGGTGTTTCCGTCCGCGTCGGCGACCGTGAATTCAGCGGCATCCGCCCCCGCGACGCCGAATCGTTTTTTTATAAAGAAATCCTGGGGCGGGTGGACAGCAAGAAGCTGCTGCCCCCCAGGAAGGAATAACATGTTTCTGATAAGCGCAGATAAAGGATCCTTATGAATGAACCCGTCATTATAACCAACCCGGCTCGCTGCCGCGACTGTTACCGCTGCGTGCGCCACTGCGACGTCAAAGCCATCCGTGTTCAGAACGGCCAGGCGCAGGTGGTGCCGGAACTGTGCATCCTTTGCGGAACCTGCATCCGTACCTGTCCGCAAAAAGCCAAAGACGTGCACAGCGCGACAGCGGACGTCAAACAGGCGCTCCGGAACAAACGGAAGGTCATCGCCTCGGTTGCTCCCTCCGCGCCGGCCTATTTCGGTTTCCATCATTTCTCGGAAATGGAAACAGCCTTGAAGCAATTGGGCTTTTTCGCGGCCCAGGAAACAGCCCTCGGAGCCGAAATCGTCGGTCTCGCGCACCGTGATTACATCGAACAGCCGGGTGTGCGGCTGCCCGCAATCGCCTCCTCGTGTCCGGTCGTCGTCAACCTCATTGAAAAATATTATCCTGATCTCATCGGCCACCTGGCACCCATTGTCTCACCGATGATCGCGCACGGCCGTCTGCTGGCGCGGCAATACGGACCTGACGCCTATATTGTTTTCATCGGCCCGTGCATTGCCAAAAAGCTGGAAATACTCGATGAGTCCGAAGCGGGTGTCATAGCGGCGGCCATGACATTTCGGGGTCTGGCCGATTGGTTTAAGGAGGAATCCGTCCATTTTCAGAGGACCGACGGCGCCTCCCGGCCGTCCCCCCCGGTCGATGCGCGGCTCTTCCCTATCGAAGGGGGCCTCATCGCAACGGCTGAGCTCAGCACCGATATGCTCAACAGCTCCCTTCTCGTCGCGAGCGGTCTGGAAACCTGCCGGAACATCCTGGGCGATATCCGGGCCGGTCAGATCAATGCCTCCCTCGTGGAATTGATGGCCTGCACCGGCGGCTGCATCAACGGTCCGGCCATGGCCGACCTCGAAGGCGGCATCTATGCGGCCCGCCAAAAAATTATCGATTACCAGCGCCATCGTCCGGCCTATCCGGCGATCCCCCGTGAAAACTGGCCTGACCTCTCACGTACGTATACCGACAAGAAGGAGCCGGTTCCCGAATTCAGCGAAAACGAAATCAGGGATGTGCTCAAGCGCGTCAGCAAATACACGCCGGATGACGAACTGAACTGCGGCGCCTGCGGTTACGGGAGCTGCCGCGAAAAAGCAATCGCCACGCTGCGCGGCATGGCGGAAGTCACCATGTGCATCCCCTACATGCGCAGCCGTTCGGAATCGCTCAGGCAAGTCGTCATGGACGTATCTCCGAATTCCATCATTATTCTCGATGAGCACCTGGGCATTCAGGACATGTCTCCGTCGGCCGAAAAGCTCTTCGGCTGTTTACTGGCGGACGTCAAAGGCAAGCATCTTTCCAAACTGATCCCGCTTTATGACGATTTCGTCGCCGTACGGGACACAGGAATACCGGTGATCGGGAAGATCAGGCGTCTCAATGATCATCTGGTTGCCGAACAAAACATCGTCCGGGTGGAAGGACAATCGCTCCTGGTGGCCATCATGCGCGATATTACGGAACATGAAACGGAAAAACAGAAATTCCATGAGCTCCGTGCGCAGACCCTGGAACAGACGCGGGAAGTCGTACGCAAGCAGATGCGCGTCGCCCATGAAATCGCCCATCTCTTAGGCGAAACGACCGCGGAAAGCAAAATGATCGTCTCGCATCTGGCAAAAATCCTGGAAGAGGAAGAATGGAAGTAAGACAACTTGTTGAAAGCAACTGGACCAGTCTGAATAAAGCCGGGGAGGAGCTCTGCGGCGACTCGGTAATCATCCGCACGAAACCGGATTCATTTGTGGCGGTTTTATCCGATGGTCTGGGCAGCGGCGTCAAAGCCAGCATTCTGTCTTCGCTCACGGCCGAAATAGCGGCGCGGATGTTTGAAGCGGATGGAACCGTGGAAGACGTCATGCAGACGCTGATCGAAACGCTTCCGGAATGTTCCGTCCGGAAACTGGCGTATGCCACATTTGCCGTTTTGATCGTTTATCACGGGCGCGACGCCCACTTGGTTTTGTTCGATTCCCCGCCTCTGATTCTGATTCGCGACAATGCTCTGTTCATGCCCTACATGGAAGAGCGTCAAGTAAAAGGTCGTACGATCCGGGAAGGGCATTTTGAACTTTTTGAAAACGACTATCTGATTCTCATCAGCGACGGTTACACGCACGCCGGTCTGGGCGGCATTTATCGCATGGGCTGGGGATGGAAAAACGTGGCCGCTGCCGTGCAGCGTTTCGTACAGACCGGTGTGGATACCGTGAAATTAAACGAAGCGCTGTCCAAAACCTGCATGAAATTATACAATGACAAACCCGGTGACGATTCCACGGTGATCAGCATGAAAGTCCGGCCGGCGGTTTCCGTCTCAGTGCTGACCGGACCGCCCGCCAATAAGAATATGGACGAATTTGCGGTTTCCCGCCTCATGGCCGCCCGGGGAGACAAAATCATCTGCGGCGGCTCTACGGCCCAGATGGCCGCTAGAATTCTGAATGAAAAACTGGAAGTGGAATGGGTTCCCCCCTGGAAGCGCACGGGCGAAGAACCTAAGAAGAAAGGCTCGCCGCCTACGGCGCTGATCAAAGGCATTAACCTGGTCACGGAAGGCATCTTAACCATCGGCCAGGCGCTGGAAATTATGCGCAGCGCGAAAACAATCCATGATTTGCCGAAGGACAACGATGCCGCGACGCGTTTGGCGCGTTGTTTTCTGGCTGCTGATGATATCCATTTGATCGTGGGTACGGCCATCAATCCCAATCAGGTGGCCGACCTCATCCGCGGCGAACCGATGCGGATGGTCTATATCCGGGAACTGGTCAACGACCTTAACGCCCGGAATAAGATTGTAACGGTGGAAAGGGTGTGAAAGAAGACTGTTAGGCTGTAGACTATTAGGCTATTAGGTCTATTTTGTAAGCCTTCGGCCTCAAATATTCGGCGCGGAACGCGCCGCACATCCAAAGCTAACAGCCTACAGCCTAATAGGCTAATAGCCTACTCTTCATGCAGAATCATTCTGGCTTGCTTATCCTGCAAAATCTGCCGCCGGGGGAGCATTATTCTGACCGTGGTGCCCGTCGGACCTTTTTCGGGGTCAGCATTGGATTTTATCGAAATATCGCCGCGGTGGGCTTTGACGGCGGCATAGGCCTGCGGCAGACCCAGACCGGTCCCGTCGCCGACAGGCTTGGTCGTAAAAAAAGGGGTGAAAAGAAGGGGGATGTTTTCTTCGGCAATGCCTTTACCCGAATCGGTAAACTCCACCATCACCTGCCGGTCATCTCCTGAAACAGTAACGGTCAACGAACCTCCATCCGGCATCGCCTCCACCGCATTTCGCCCCACGTCGAAAAAAACGCTTACCATCTGTTCATGATCCATCCATACCGTTTCATTGTCGAGAGAAGACTTACGCGTTAGGACAACGCGGCGGTCCGGGGACAATTTGGAGAGACTCTCTTCGATTATCTTGGTAATATTGGTTTCCCTGAGCTTCAGACCCAGCAAATGACCGGCCTCCTTCCCTTCATCAACCGTGACGCCATGAATACCCGAATAACGCTTTCATTGCCACAGAAAAAAGTCGAAAACTATCTTATTGACAGCAAATCATCGCGCATGATAGATAGGCCCCTAATTCAGTAAGATATTGACAGCAAATTATGTTTTTTCCGAATGTTACAGAACTATTTTTGCTGATTAATTGAGGAGTAGCCTTTGAAACTGCGCGATGTAAAAGATATTCTGGAGGCGGAAATCATTGTCGGCGAAGAAAATATGGACATGGAAGTCAAAACCGCGTTTGGCGCCGACTTGATGAGCGATGTTCTTGCATTTGCCAAAGCAGGCAGCCTGCTTTTGACCGGTCTGACCAATACTCAGGTCATTCGAACGGCCAATGTGCTCGACATTGCCGCTATTATCCTGGTGCGGGGCAAAAAGCCGTCATCCGAGACCATCGCGCTGGCCAGAGAACTTAAAATTCCCATCCTTGCGACAAAATACATTCTATTTGAAACGGCAGGCCGCCTTTACCTGAAGGGCATTGTGGGTTGTTTGCCAAAAGTCGAAAATACCAGTGGGCGAACTTAACCAAAACCTGTATTCGGGCAGTTTTAATATTGAAGGCGGTAATTTCAACTCCGCGGGTATTGTATCCACCAGCATTAAATCCATTCTGAAAAAGTTAGGCATTCCCGGCGACATTGTTCGAAAAGCGGCTATCGTTTCCTATGAGGCGGAAATTAACGTCGTGTCTTATGCCAAAAAAGCGGTCGTGAATCTCATGGTCAATCCGGGCAGAGTGGAAATCGAAGTCATCGATGAGGGCCCCGGCATTCCCAACATTGATCTGGCCATGCAGGAAGGCTACTCCACCGCCGATCAGAGAATTCGTGAAATGGGCTTCGGCGCAGGAATGGGGCTATGCAACATTAAGAATTACTCCGATATCTTCCATATCGATTCGGAAGTCGGCAAAGGCACTCATCTGAAAATGATGATTCAGACACCATAAATTTTTCATAAAAGGGTTCACCTATGAAAATTGAAACAATCGTACAAGCACTGGGCTTGGAAGTTAAATGCGGCAAAGATTTCCTGGATAAAGAAGTTACCGGGGGCTACACCGGAGACCTGCTCAGCGACGTCATGGGGAATTCCAAAGAAGGCTACATCTGGATCACCCGCCAGGTCCATCAGAATATTGTCGCGGTCGCCAGTCTCAAGGAGCACGCCGGGATCATTCTGATCAACTCCTGCCAGCCGACCCAGGAGACGCTGGAGAAAGCGGCAGCGGAGAAGATTCCGATCATGGTATCCGATTTGCCTGCTTTCGAAATATCGGGCAAAATATACAATTTGCTGACGGCTTAAAGCTGATTGATCGAATACACCATCCCTGAATATACCCGGCGTTAATGGTTACGGTTCCCGGCGGTGAAGCCGATGTTAAAAGCTTATAATTGCGATCTTCATATCCATACCTGCCTTTCACCCTGCGCCGAACTGGACATGCATCCACAGGCTCTTATACAGAGGGCATTAGAAAAAAAAATCGACATGATCGCCATCAGCGATCATAACGCATCGGCAAACGTTCCTTTCGTCATGGCCGCCGCCGCCGGCAAAAACATCCGGATCATCCCCGGAATGGAAATCACGACGTCTGAAGAAGTGCATGTGCTGGCTCTTTTTGAGACGCTGTCCGATCTTCTGCAACTTCAGACGCTTATTGATCAGCACCTCTTCGGCCAAAACGATGAAGACCGGTTCGGCGTCCAGGCCATCGTCAACGAGCATGGCGAAGTAGAGGGTCTGAACAATCAACTGCTGATCGGCGCAACGGACCTGTCCATTGATTCAATCGTCAATGCCGTTCATCAACTGGGGGGCCTGGCCATCCCGGCGCATATTGACCGGGAAAGTTTCAGTATTTTAAGCCAACTGGGTTTTGTTGACGATCAGGCCCACTTTGACGCCCTCGAAATATCCAAGTTAACCGGTCTTCGACCGGCCCGCATCCGGTATGCCGAGTTAAGCCGCTATCCGTTTTTGACATCTTCCGACGCGCACTTTATCAAGGACATCGGCACATCAACCACGCAGGTTCTCCTCCAAGAACCGACCTTAAATGAATTGAAGATGTCCTTTCTGAAACAGAACGGCCGTCTCATCCTGGAGTAGTCATGCTTACGCTGGCCGATCATATTCTGGACATTGCCGAAAATTCCATTCGCGCGGGTGCGACACTCATCGAAGTCAGTGTTGAAGAGGATTCAGGAAGCGACTTGCTGACGCTGGAAATTAAAGATAACGGCCGGGGCATGAGCCCTGATGTTCTCAAAAAGGCTTTGGATCCCTTTTATACGACAAAGACTGTCCGGCGCGTCGGTTTGGGATTACCTCTTCTCCAGGATGCCGCCCTGCGGTCCGGTGGGGCATTTCAGATTGAATCTCAGGAAAATTCAGGCACTACGGTAAAGGCCACGTTTGGTTTGTACCATCTGGACCGCCAACCCCTGGGTGCTATTATTAACTTACTGGTCATCCTGATTATTTCGAATTCTCAGGTTGATTTT
>SBEK01000065.1 GCA_009668925.1 Deltaproteobacteria bacterium | reverse complement strand
TATCAACTCCATGCTCATCCTATATCTCCTGCGTTCGCTTGTGTGTTAAATGCTCAATTTCTTAATTTTATAATTCTGTGTGAAGTAATCGAAAATCACCCGCGTAATGAAAATGGCGGTGAAAAGACTGACACAGAGGCCGATAATCGTTGTTACCGCAAAGCCTTTGACCGGCCCCGTCCCGAAAAACATCAGGACAATGGCAGCAAGGATTCCCGAGACATGGGTATCAATAATGGTGATCAGCGCCCTGTCATATCCGGTGTCCAGAGCAAGGCGGGCGGTTTTCCCGGTGCGCAATTCTTCCCGGATTCTTTCAAAGATCAGAATGTTTGCGTCTACGGCGACGCCGATCGTAAGGAGCATACCGGCAATGCCGGGGAGGGTCAGACTTGCCTGAAGGGCTGCAAGAGCCGCCAGGATCAGAAAAATATTCATGGCAAGTGCGATATCGGCCACCAAACCGGAAAGCCGGTAATAAACAAGCATAAATAGAAAAACTAATAAAGAACCGATAATGGTTGCCAGAATGCCCTGCCGGATTGAATCACTACCCAGAGAAGGGCCGACGGTTCGTTCTTCCAGAATGATCACCGGGGCGGGCAGGGCGCCGGCGCGCAGGACAATGGCCAGATCACGCGCTTCGTCCACTGTGAAATTTCCGGTAATTTGAGCCTGTCCGCCGGATATTCTTTCCTGGATGACGGGGGCCGAATGGACAACGCCGTCCAGCACAATCGCCAAGCGTTTGCGGACGTTTTCGTTGGTAATACGATCGAAATCCGCAGCACCTTGCGAATTGAATTTGATGGAAACATGGGGTTCACCGAACCGGTCGGAAATTTGCACTTTAGCGGTTTCCAGCGAGGCACCGGTCAGGAGCGTCTTGTTTTTCAATAAATAGGGAACCTGGCCTCTCTGTCCGCTGGATTTATCCTCACGCGTCCCGTAAGCAATAACATCACCCTCCGGGATATTGCCGCGCAACGCCTCATCCAGGGAATGTTCATCGTCTACAATCTTGAATTCGAGGAGTGCCGTTTTGCCAATCAGATTTTTGGCTCTTTCCGGATCCTTAACACCGGGCAATTGGACCAATATCCGGTTGTCGCCCTCCTGTATGATTTCCGGTTCAGCGACGCCGAATTGGTCCACGCGATTGCGAATGGTTTCCAGAGAATGCTCAATGGTCAGCTTTTTCAGATCGATCGCTCTTTTGTCGTTAATCTTTAATGACACCAGTTGTCCGCCGTCGCGCGGGGTTGTAGAGGCTATCTCCAGATCAGGAAACTGGTCTTTCAACACTTTTTCCAGTTCAGTTTTCCCTGCCGAATCTGTTAGTTCCATCGAAATTGTGGCGCCTTTGGATTTTTCCACATTCCGGAAACGCACCTTTTTATCCATCAAGGATTCCTTTAAATCGTTGGCTGTCCTTTCCATCATGGCTTCCAGCGCTTTATCCGTGTCGATTTCCATCAGAAGGTGCATGCCTCCCTGCAAATCCAGGCCCAGATGAATTTTTTCCTTAGGCAGATATCGGTTCCACGGGGATGGAATATCCGAGATAAAAGTTGGTATCAAAAAATAGACAGCCACAAGACACACGACGGCGGTGATCGCTAGCCTGATCTTTAAAGATTTGAACATGAAATGCCCCTTTCTATACTATAGACACTATGGCTTGGTCGATGCCGTCGGGGTCGGAGAGCCCGTTTTCTGCAAAACAGCGCCGATGGCGCTTCTCGAGATCTTGATGCGAACTTTGTCGGCGATTTCGAGCGTGACGACCGCATCGGCCAGACCGGTGATCTTGCCGTGGATACCGCCGGTGGTTATCACCAGATCGCCGTAAGCGAGGTTATCCAGCAGAGCTTTGAGCTCTTTTTGTTTCTTCTGCTGCGGTCGGATCATTAAAAAGTAAAAGATGGCGAAAATGACGACCATCATAATGATAAAGCTCCAATCACCAAAACCGCCTGCCTGCGCTCCCGGTGCTCCCTGATTGCCGCCCATTGCGTATGCTGTTGTAATCAATTCCCTGCCCTCCCTGTAAATTGGTCTTTCGTAGATTTTCTTCTCACTTCATCCCTTTTGTGGTCTCAAAAAAATCATCTTTGAACGCTGAAAAACGATTTTCGTCAATAGCCGCGCGGATTCTTTCCATCAGCCGCATATAGTGGCGTATGTTGTGGATGGTATTTAACACCATCGCCAATATCTCGCCGGAAACATAAAGATGCCTCAAGTATGCCCGAGAATAGTTTCTGCAGGTATAGCAATCACATGTTTCATCAATCGGATTAATATCTTCCCGCCAGCGGGCGTTTTTTATAACAATCTTTTCGGAATTTGTAAACAATAATCCGTGTCGGGCGCATCGCGTCGGTATGACGCAGTCGAACATGTCGATTCCGCAGGAAACGCCGTAAACGATGTCGGAGGGCATTCCGACTCCCATCAGGTAACGCGGTTTCTCTGGCGGCAAAAGGGGCGTGATCTCCCGGGTGATGGCATACATCAGTTCTCCGGGTTCACCCACGCTGACGCCTCCCAGAGCATAACCATCAAAACCAAGGGGTACGATTTGTTCAACGGCCCGGCGGCGCAAATCCAGATGCGTTCCTCCCTGGACGATGCCGAAGAGGGCGTGAGAGGAACCGGATCTTGCCTCTTGGCACAGTCCGGCCCATTTGACGGTTAATGCCAACGAGTCCTCCGTCTGCTTGAATGTGGCGGGATAGGGCGTGCACTCGTCGAGGCACATGTGAATGTCCGACCCCAGGGCTTCCTGTATTTCAATCGCCTTTTGCGGGCTCAAAAAATGCCGCGAACCGTCAATGTGCGACCGGAACATGACGCCATCCGGAAGAATTTTGCGCAGGGCGCCCAGGGAATATACCTGAAATCCGCCGCTGTCCGTCAGGATCGGGCCATGCCAGTTCATGAATGCATGAAGACCGCCCAATTTTTTTATCGTTTCATGGCCGGGACGTAAATACAGGTGATACGTATTGGCCAGAATAATTTGAGCACCCAGGCGTTGAATGTCTTCGGGACGCAGAGATTTGACGGTACCCTGCGTTCCGACCGGCATAAACGCAGGTGTTTCGACAAGGCCGTGCGAGGTGTTCATTTTTCCCAGACGCGCCGAGGTCAGGAGATCTTTCTTGATCACTCGAAATGAAAAAGACATGAACCTTTCCTATAAAATCAACATGCAGTCGCCGTAACTGTAAAAGAAATAGCGCTTTTCGACGGCTTCGGCATATGCTTTTCTGATAAAATCCGCGCCGGCAAACGCCGAAACCAGCAGAAACAAAGACGACCGGGGCAAATGGAAATTTGTCAAAAGGCCATTGACTCTTTTGAACGAATACCCGGGATAAATAAAGAGGCGTGTTTCGCCCGATTCCGGCCGGATATACCCGTCTTTGTCCGCAACGCTCTCCAGTGTTCGCGTCGACGTTGTGCCCACGGCAATGACCCGCCGGGCGCTATTGATGGTATCGGCCGCTTCGGCCGTAATTTCATAAAATTCCGTTTCCATGACATGGTCTTCAATTGTTTGGGTTTCAATGGGTAAAAACGTACCGATGCCGACATGAAGCGTAATCGGTGCGATCCGAATACCTTGGGTGCGAAGCGCATTCAAGATTTCCGACGAAAAATGCAGACCGGCGGTGGGAGCGGCGATGGATCCGGCTGTTTTGGCATAGACGGTCTGATACCGGTCGCGATCGTCTGTCTGGTCCGGAGTCATGCTGCGGCGCCGTTTAATGTAGGGGGGAAGAGGTGCCCGGCCGAAGCGCTCCAGATAGTTATTAAACCCATTCTCGGCGCTCATGGCCATCAGCCATTTCTTATCCGACAGTCTGGCGATGACCCGGGCTTCACAGGAATGACCGAGATCGATCACATCATTTTCCTTGAGCCTTTTTGCCGGTCGCGCCAATACCTCCCAGAGTTCCTGGCCCGCGGTTTTTTCTTTGCAGGTTAAAAGCAGAATTTCGAGAAGCCCCCCGGTGGGTTTCTTTCCGTAAATTCTCGCCGGGATGACGCGCGAGTCGTTAACGACCAGGACGTCGCCCTGCTGCAGATGCTCCGGCAGGGAGGAAAAATGATGGTCCGCCGTGGTTCTTGTGTCTCGATGAAGCAGCATCATACGGGAGGCATCTCTTTGATGCCGCGGATGCTGGGCGATCAAGTCATCGGGTAAAAAATATGAAAAATCATTTAACTGCACGGCGCACCTGACAAAAGTGGAAAATTTTAAGCAAACAATCAGAATAATTTGCGGCTGTCAATCAATTATCAGCGTCGTCCGAAGTAGAGCAGGATTAAACCAAGAATAACGGCAGCGATGCCGAAGCCGCGCAAAGCGTTATCCGGCAGCGTTGTCATCTTCATTAAATAAATTTTCAATTTTTCAGGAAAAACCAGATACGGCAATCCTTCGATAATAAAAACCATGCCCAGCACGCAAAGGAAATAATCCAATTTTTATGTCTCCTTTTCTTTCGCCTCATTCCAGAACGAATCCATCTCGTCAATCGTTGCTTCATTGACCGAGCGGCCGCGCGCGGTGAGCTGTTGGGCAATATAGGCAAACCGTCTGAGAAATTTGTCGATCGTTCCCTGGAGCGCCGTTTCGGCGTCGACCGCAAGAAAGCGGCTCAGGTTGACAAGTGTAAACAAAATGTCTCCCAATTCCCCTTCAATTTTGCGGAGGTCTTCTTTTCCCCGGGCATCGGCAAGTTCCTGAAGCTCTTCATTCAGCTTTTGCATCACACCGTCTGCGTCCGGCCAGTCAAAACCGTGAAGGGAAGCGATGGCTGTGATCTTCTGAGCTTTCTTAAGGGCCGGAAGCGATCGGGGGACATTGCTGAAGATACCGCCGTCAGCATTCATGCCGGAGCGTTCTTTCTTTTTAATTTCCTGCCAGTTTTCTTTCACTTCCCGGACCGAATTGACCCGGACATCACCGAAGACGTGAGGATGGCGGCGGATCATCTTCTCTTTAATGCCCGCCATGACCTCGGCCAGAGAAAAGTCGCCTTGTTCAGCGGCGATTTCGGCGATAAAAAGGATTTGAAACAGCAGATCGCCCAGCTCTTCCCGGATATGAAGCTGATTATTTTCAGCCAGGGCGTCAACGACTTCATAGGATTCGTCCAGCAGATACTTACCGATATCCATCTTGGTTTGCTTTTGATCCCATGGACAGCCGCCGGGACCACGCAGCCTTTTGATCAGCGCAATGAGTTCGCGTAACTGATTTTGTGTATCGTCTGTCGAATTGTTATTCATAGCCGAACATCCTTCCCTCTTCCTTCCCGGCAAGCCGGCAGGTTAGTAACACAATCCGGAAGCGCTGACAATGTTTTCTCCGTGGAAACGGGCTGAATGCCCTTGGAAGAACCGCGCCGACACAAAGACGGCTTTCCCGTCTTGTGCAATAGACCGGGGCGCGAGCCGTCTCCCGTTTCCTCATCCCGAACTCTCTTTGCCGTCGGGGCGGAAGACGTTGATTGTCGATGAAGGAACGATGTGAGAAGCGCTTTTAATCTATGAAACGAAAGCGGATAATGTGAAAGATGGCGGATACGGCATCTTTCCAGCCGATTTTTTTCCCTTCTTCGTAGGTGCGTCCGGAATAGGATATTCCTGTTTCATACACCCTGGCATGCTTTCCGTTTAAGCGGAGGCGGGCGACTTTGGCCGTGATTTCAGGTTCGACGCCGAAGCGCCGGCTTTTGATTTCGATCCGCTCGACGACGTCGCGTGTAAAGACTTTATAGCAGACTTCCATGTCCGTCAGATTCAGGTTCGTCAGCATATTGGAAATCGTTGTCAGGAAGTTGTTGGCGAGCTGATGCCAGAAATACATGACCCGGTGCGGCTCGCCAATAAAACGGCTGCCGAACACAACGTCGGCCTTGCCGTCAAGAATCGGCTGTAAAAGTTTCGGAAAATCAGCCGGATCATACTCCAGGTCGGCATCCTGAATAATGACGATATCTCCCCTGACCTTTTTGAAACCGTCACGCAATGCCGCGCCTTTTCCTTCGTTGACCGGTTTGTCGATCAATTCAAATCTGACTTCGCGGAAGCGGGCGGCGAATGAATTCATGACGTTCCATGTTCCATCCTGCGAAGCGTCATTGACGACAATCACTTCACGGTCAAGACCGTTCGGGAGAGGCTGCTGTATTACTTTTTGAAGAATCTCTTCAAGATAACATTCTTCATTGTAGGCGGGGATCACGATGGACAAGAGCTTAAAAGAGGATGACGTCATAAATGCAACCTTTATCGATGAGGTTTTTTCACTGCTTCACCCCGGGTGGGGATCAAGGCGGCTTCTTTCTTCTGGAATAGCACACAATCCCCATCGGAATATATCAATTTCCATCGCGACTCTTCACGCAATAGAGCAGTAACGGTGCTTTCCCGCCGAAACAGGATTAGCTCATGAGGGTATTTTCCCAGATAGTCCCGCCATCCGGTCCCGCCTCTGCTGAATTCAAAATACTCGCGCGAAGATGTTTCGGTGTAAATCGTTTCATAGCGCCCGTCCATCGCTACGCGGCTCCCCGGTAAACTCCAGATAATATACTCTCCCCAACTGAACTCCGTCAGGATATTGCCTTGCAGGTCATGTTTGCGCAAAAATTCAACTGCGCCCACGGGATAGTTGTAATCGGACGCCTGCCTTTGGGCGGCATTGCCGAATGTGATGTCCAAAGGATGACCCGCGATAAAGCGGGCGCCGAAAAAGAAGAAAATAAACAAGAAAAGAAGCCCGGTGAGCGCGGACAGGGGTTTCTTCCAGCGATCGGTAAGCACCGCTGAATAACGGATGGACTCCCATGCCCGCGTAAAATAAAGAGGGCCGCAGCAGCCCATAACGATGAAGAACACGCTCTGATGCCGCACGTGCGCAAACGCCAGGCAGGACGTTACCAGGAGAAGCAGGATATCCGAAAAGCTATGGCGCCGTGCTGTGATCAGCATGAGAAAAGCCAGTATCGTGAGGATGAGAAACATTAGAATGTTCGCGGAAAACTCGCCCTTTTGCAGAGCGAAAAAGACGGAGTGCCACTCATCGATATCGGGACGGGGCATGGTCAGAGCGTCCTTTAGATAGGTCCAGTATCTTAATCCGTATGGATTGATGAGCGTCACGAATGTCGCGGGCGCCAGAATCAGCCAATACGGTTTTGATGGCTGCCTTGAAATCAACTCTCCCAGGGCGAACAATCCAATCATTCCCAGACCGGCAACGAATCCTCCATGCAGATTGGCCCACAGCAGGTAGAGCGGCACCAGCCACCACAAGGCGTTATAACGCCTCTTCTGTTTTGAAGTTTCCAGGAGATAAAAGGTCAATACGAAGAAGAGGTTTGTAAATGCCTGGGCTCTCAAGGGCGAATAGGCAAAACTGAAAAAGGGGCTTATTAAGAGCAGGCCGAAGACGGCGGCCGGAGCCTGGGCGCCCCGTATTCTTGCCGTCTGGTAAATCAGAAAAGCAGTTCCCAGACCGAGGATGTACTTCAAGGCCTGTATGCCTGCCGCCCCCAGATATTGATATATCGGATAGAAGAAGACGCCTGTGAGCCATTCGTGATAGACCCATAACGTTTTTGTGGGGGTATAAGAAAAGATATCCTGATAAGGGAAGCCGGCGGTGGTCCAAAACAACCGTCCGAATGACATGTAACCCCACAAATCGGGATCGGCCATGGTTTCCGTCAGCCGCCCGAGAATTAAAGCGATTATGCCGAGCGCAATGATGATGCGCAGCCAATCGTTTGTAGACTGCGGACTTTTGATCCATTGGGGGTGTGATAGCAATTAAACCGTCCTGCGCTTTCTTTTCGATTGGAATCGGTTAGCCTGCAGAAGGCAAATGACACTTGTTTACCGTTCTTTCTCATAAACGGCTTATCAGGTCAAGTTTCTCTATCACTTATGCACGGTCCTTCATACGGGTTACTGGCGGCCTAATGAAAGACGGCGCCGAATCAATTGACAGCGAGAACATCGTCCGGCTTGTCTCTCATTGGACCATCATATGCGGCACCCCGAAAAGATTAGACCGAGGCCTGCAGGAAGGCATTCAATGTCGTTATCATTTGGGCGGATAATAAGAGAATGGAGACGAGCAAACATTCAAGGCGTCTACCGAATCGGCCATTCACCGCGCGCCAGCAGGACTTCCTTAAATGCGCCGAGCGCTTCGTTCACCGCCGGCATACCGGCATACGTCGCCGTCTGGAAGAAAATTTCGACCAGCTTCCTGGGATCACAGCCGACGTTCAAGGCCGCATTGGCGTGGACCTTTAATTCGTCCCGGGCCTTGATGGCCGCCAGCATCGCGCAGGCCGCCATCTGGCGTTCCTGGAGAGTCAGAACGTCGCGCGAGTATAAATTGCCGGTGATAAAACGTGAAAAATCATTGGCGAGCTCGCGGTCGAATTCGCGCCATAAAGCATAAGGACGATCCAGCTTTGCGCCACCGGCGAAAAGTCTTTCCGCCGTTTGTTGTGTTTTGTCTTTTAAGAGTTGGTCACTCATATCGTCCTCCGGCGGCTATTTCATGATAAAGATGTCCCGCTGCCTGTCTTGAAAATAAACGTGGTTATATTGCGAACCGTTGATCCGGTCGAAAAAAATTTCACCGTTTTTGCGGCACTCGGGACAACAGGAATTGGGCAGGATAACGACGAATATTTTTTTGCCTGTGTCGGCGGCGGACTCAATCATGACCAAACCTCCGCAGTCGTCACACACACGCACCGTTTCGATTTGCTTCTCCGTAATATCATCGGTATCATAGTAAATATTTTTTTCGCGGCGAATATAAGCCGCCGAGCCGGTAACTTGTTTCTTCAAGTTCTTCTTTTTCTTCCACAGCGTCATAACGTTCTTTACTTCGTTTTCAATGAGGCGCGTGACTTCCGCGGATTGGCGGATGCGCTGTGCATCATAATCGGGTTCGCGCACCTGGCTGTAGTCCAGTCCGGCCATCGCGAGAATGATGCCGACGTTGACGTAGGGAAGGGCCTTTTCGATGGAATAACCGCCTTCCAGGACAGCGATGTGGGGTGCGAGCTTTTCATTTAAGAGCGCATAGCCCTGGGCGCTGAAGTTCATATTGGTGATGGGGTCGCTGTAATGGTTATCCTGCCCGGCTGAATTGATAATGATTTCGGGCTTGAACTCATCCAGAATCGGAAGAATGACGTTGTCCAGGGCAAAAAGAAAGCCTTCGTCCGATGTCCGGGGGGGCAGGGGGATGTTGATGGTGGCGCCCAGCGCATTGGGACCGCCGAAGTCGTCGATAAAACCTGTTCCCGGATAAAGCGTACGTCCGTCCTGGTGCATGGAGATGCACAGGACGTCCGGATCGTTCCAGTAAATATCCTGCGTGCCGTCGCCATGATGGCAATCCGTATCCACGATGGCGATTCTCTTAACGCCGAATTTATGGCGGATATATTCAACCATGACGGCTTCAATATTGATGTTGCAGAAACCGCGCGCCCCGTGGGCGACAAGCATGGAATGATGTCCGGGAGGACGCACGAGGGCGAAAGCGTTGTCCACTTCTCCCATCAAGACTTTCTGCGCGGCGGTAATCGCGCCTCCGGCGGAAATAAGGTGGGAATTCGTTGTCAGATTTTGCGGGTTGGGAACGCAAATATGACAACGGTTAACATCCGCATACGTAGCGATTCCCGGCTTATATTCCAGGATATTCGGAAAATCCAAGAGACCCTCTTCGAAGACCTGATCCTGCGTATAGAGCAGCCTCTCTTCACGTTCCGGGTGGTTGGCGGAAATGGCCCAGTCGAATGCCGGGAAGAATATGAGGCCTGTTTTTCTTTCTTTTTTGGACATGTGGTTTACCTTTCGACGCCGGAAGAAATCAGCCCGGGTTTGATTTGAACTTTAACGCGAATGTTTTTCCCTGTCGTGTAAAAGTCACGAATCATATTGAACTCCTGACATTCGGTGACTTCCATAATGATGTCTTCCGGCACGGCCCCCATACAGACCGCTTTTTCCCGCAGGGTTTTTTTGCCGATTTCGACGGCGTCGGACAGACAAAAATCGCGAGGAATGCTCTGGACATGACCCTCTTCGCTGATAATAAGTTCCTTTTTCTCCGTATCAGCCAGGATCGTTACTTCGGCCGTGGTTCTGGCAACCGCCACACCGACGGCATTGGAAACTTCCGAGTGCTCCGGAATAGAGTAGGGATAGCCCAGATTCTCGGCGATGAACGGTGCGATGGCGGATGGGCCTCCCGCAACGTAAAGTAATTTCGGCCGGATAATCTTTCCCTCCAGAAGTTCATGAATGGTATAAACAGGTTTGTTGTTGATATCGGCAAGGATGTGCCGGACCTCGTCGGCGATCATGCCGGCCATTTTTACGACAATTGCCCGAGCCGCATCCCTGATGCTCATGTGCAGTTTTTTGGCGATGAGGCCAATGGCGGCCTCAGCTTTTCGTTTATCGCCGATCGTTACAATTCCCTCCATAATCATGGCGTCCGTCGGTGTGGGAAATGGTCCGTCCAGTGCAGCCGCGGGACCCTCCCTTTGCGGTCCGACGACGATTTCGCCTTTTTCAACTTTTACAACGCTGTCCCCGCCCACACCGATGGATTTCGTATAGAGTCCGCGAATGAGCGTTTTGCGCCCGTCGATGACGACGCCGGATGGCTCGAGAAGCGGAACGCCATCGGCGAATACCGAAATGTCCGTCGTTGTACCTCCGATATCCAGTGCCACCGCGTCGTCCTTGATACAGGCGGTTGCCAGCACGCCCATGATTCCTGCGGCCGGGCCGGAATGAATGGTCTGTACGGGGCAGCAAAGGGATCTATCAATCAGCATGGTTCCTCCATCCGCCTTCAGGATGTAGACGGGGATATTCGGACCGATCCTGGCGACGAACTTCTGAACGTCCTCGACGAATCTCTGATGAATGTCATGAATGGCTGCATTGAGATATGTCGTAGCAATACGGCGGGGAAAATTCAGTTGTCCGGACAGCGTATGGCCCAAGAAAATATTTCGGGAATCGTTCTGCAGCAATTGCGCTGTATCCAGCTCCTGCTGCGGATTACGGCTGGAAAATTTGCCAACGACGCCGATGTGCCGGATGTCGCTTGCGGAAATATCATTGCTGATATCGCCAATTTCCCGGCTGCTGACTTTTTTAACGGGCACGCCGCGGTGATTAACGTAGCCCTGAGCAAAGTAAGTATCCTTACCCGGACTCAACGTCGCCGGCGACAGACCGGGACCGCTCAGCAAAACCATAGCCACACGATTGATTTTGTTCTGGACAATGGCATTGGTCGAGATGGTGGTGCTCAGCACAATTCGTTCAATATCATTCGTCTCATTTTGGGGAATCAGCTTTTCGACCGCTTCCAGAAGCGAGGCCATGATATTCTCTTGATCTGTGAGTACTTTAGCCTTCCTGATCAGTTGAAAGTCCTTAACCAAAACGGCGTCTGTATGGGTCCCGCCGACGTCAATACCAAGTATCATTGCAGCGTCCTTTGATGTCAATTTTTCTCACTTATATATGTTTAAATATCTCTTGACAAGGCAAAAAAAAGGCGTATTGTCACCCATCGTGAATCTAGTGTGTTCACACACTAAAATTTTTGAAAGGAGGAATTGTCTAATGAAGAAGGTATTGGCCATTTTTGTTAGCGTGCTTTTGTTGGCTTTTTTATCAATGGCGGCAGTAGGCTGCAAACAGGCACCGAAAGAAGAAGCGCCCAAGGTTGAAGCGCCCGCAGCGCCCGCAGCGACGGCAGCACCCGCAGCCCCCGCAGCGACGGCGGCACCGGCAGCTCCGGCCCCTGCACCGGCAAAATAATCATATAATCAATTGCAGGATTATAGGACCGGGTTACCCTTGATCATTCAAGAGTAACCCGGTTTTTTAGTTTCTTGACAGGCTTGCCTTTAATGCTAAATTAGCTGCAATATGCTAAAATTAAGCGTAAAATAAACTCAGGAGGTGCATTATGGCAAGGGAGTGGGATCTCGTAAAGGGGCTGCTGATCGGTGGTTTGATCGGTGCGGCGATCGGAGTTTTGTTTGCTCCGAAAAGTGGAAAAGAAACCCGTCAGGATATTGCTGACAAAGCGGACGAACTCTTATCCAAGGCAAAAGAAGAATATGACAGGGCCGTAGAAAAGAGCAAAGCCACCTATGATGCCGCAGTGACGCGCCTCAATACGGCGGAAGGTGCCGTTAGAGAAAAAGTAAAGGAAGTGGGAAAAAATATTGGCGAGTTTGCCGAGCAGAGCGCCGAGGCGCTGGCTGATAATACAAATCGCTTGAAGAAGGCTCTTGACGCCGGAGTCGAAGCCTATCGGGAAGAAAAAAATAAAAAGACGGTATAGACCCTTGCGGACCATTTTCAATAAGGGTCGCAAAAGATGAAGAAAGGAATACTCGAGGAGAAAAATCATGAGCCTGGAAGTGGGTTTGATAATTTTTGGCGGCGCGCTGCTGTTACTGGTGGTGTTCTGTGTCCCGATTCTTCTGAAACTCTGGCGCGCCGCAAGTGACGTTACGATAACGCTGCAGGCGCTGAACGAGAGACTTCCGGTGATTTTAAAAAATATGGAAGAGATCTCGACGAACATCAACCATTCGACGACGGCGATCAATAATGAAGTGCAGAAGTATGCCGCCATCTCCGATCACGTTCGTACCGTAATGGATGATGTCGTCAAGGGTGTTGAACTGATTACACCATTTGCCGTCAAGTCCCCCCTGTTTCTGAAATTGACGGAGGTGATCGCTCTGGTTAAAGGGATCAAGGTATTTCTCAGCGTCTTAACCGGACGGCAAGGGGTTTGAAGCGACATGGCGAAGATGACTTTTTCCAATAAGTGGGGGCGCGTCGCTGTATCGAAAAAACCGTTGGCCGCGAATGCGCAGAAATCGGCTGAAGAGACCGTGCGTGAAATGAAGAATTCCGCCAAAGCCCCCGGCGGAGAAGATTACCGGGAAAGGTCTTTAAGCCTTCATGGACTGGTTTGCGCCCGCTGCGGCCGTGATTTTTCGGGCATGAACCGGCAGCTCTTGACGGTTCATCACAAGGATGGCAATCATCATAACAATCCCCCGGACGGCAGCAACTGGGAAAACCTTTGCGCGTTCTGTCACGAAGACGTACACAGCCGGGAAGTATTGTCCGAATACCTCGGGGACGGCGCGACAAGCCGCGAAGTAAGTCTTGTCTACGGCGGATCGCCGACTGCGGAATCGGAATCGACGGGGATCCTGGCGCAAAAGTTGAAACAGGCCTTGCAGAAGACCAAATCTTGATCCGGCTTCGCTGATACGTCCGCGAACCGTTAACGCGGTTGCTTTCTCTTCTTTCTCCGTATCTTTAAATCAGCGTCTCAGCGATGAGAAAGACGAATCATCTCGAACGCGAATGCCGGTCCGCTCCGTTGCTTTGCCGGAAGATAAGATTCATTTTCCTCAAAGAAATAAATTAAAATTCTCCGGGGGCCGTCATAGGGATGCTCAGACTCAATTTCTGCCTTATACGTCTGCGCCTCTTTCGGGTTTATGCTGAATTCGGCGACCTTCTTCTTCTCCACATATGCTCGGATTCGGCCGGCCGGACCCGTTGATCTTACGCCGATGAACTCAATCAATTCCCTATTGCGTGAAAACCCGTCCAATTTCTGAGGTTTAACGTAGACGACAGACACGTCTTTTGCGCCGATCAATCCGTTTTGTAAAGGGATCATGCCGAGGGTATTGTAGTGAGTAAATGTCTCCCGGCTCGATGCGGCAACGACACCCTCTGGCCAATGAACGTTTTTATACAGGAAAGGCGCCCTTGCCGGTGTGATGCTCCGGTAATTCACTAAATCCGGTTTGTGCTCTTCGATCGTCACCAATCGCAGTTCGGGGCTGGTTTCCAGAAATGCTTTTATATTAGACGGAAGATGGAGGACAAGCAACAGGACCAGAATAGGAAACGACACTTTCACGGGTAAGAGGGCGGAGAGGCCGGCCAGCATAAACAGCATGGTCAGGTAGTAGCACTCAACGAAGTAACGCATGGTGACGATATTGCCCGTTATGACGATCAAGGCATTGATGACGAGTGAGGTTACGCCGAGAATGATTGCAATCCTGCGCATAGTCGAATGCATCCTCAAGGCCCGGTAGATACCGAACAGGGCTATGGGCAGCAAGATGAGCCACAGGGGATTGTTGTATAATAAGAATGGCGGCACGCATTCCGACCAGGACGAGATTTTTTCTTCCAGACCGTAAAAGAAGGTCAATCCCGGCGATGTGTAATAGGCAAGAAGTTTGTATGCCGTGTTGGCCAGCTGAGTCATCGGGGAAAAGAGACCGTTCTGAATGCGCAGATAAGGATAAAATACCGGGTTTTGGAGTTTCAGGCCAAAATCAAAAATGCTGCCGAAACGGACGAAATTCAGAGCCAGCTGCCCCGCGATCAATAATACGGGAAGCGCCATTAAAGTGTAATGAAATGGTTTTAGTGATGATCTCGTTTTTCTGCCCATGACGAATTTGCCCAGGATAACCGGAATGACTAAGACTGCAAATACAAACCACGTCCCCCGTATCGATGCTGCCGCGGCGAAAAAGCAGGAGGCAATGATCAGATACGCAGGCCTGTTTTCTTTTTGACCTTCGATCAGATAAAACAGTCCTGGCAGTGCCAGACCCATACCAAAGAGTATCTGCTGTTCGTAAATGACAAAATGACCGAAAAACCAGGAATCACGATAAATGCCGTAAGGCAGAGGAAGATTGAAGATCAGCATCCACGACAAAATGATCGTCGCGCATATAAGGAACTCTTGACTTGACGGCCTCCGCGACGCCGCAGACAGGATTTCAAAGACGATGCGCTGCAAAAAGTAGACGAAAAGAAATAAAAAAAGAAGGACAAGAAAGTAGCTGGATAGCATTCTGCCGAAAAAGGCCGACAGAAAGGCGTGCAGGGCGGAGGGCAGCATTCCCCAGTAAAGATAGTAGTTCCCTTGGTAGAGGCTGACATCGTGATAAAACATATCACGATAGTCGGGAGTGATGGCGATGTGACCCTTTTGCAGCGCGTAGGCCTGGATATCGGTAAAGGCGTCAAGCAAACCCGGTTGGTGAAATCCCTGCGACAAATAGTAGACCCAAACCCCTGCCGCAATCAGAGCACTCAGAAACAGCGGAAAAGCGACCTTGATTCCGGTTTCTGTTCCCGGATCTGATAATGATATTTCATTCATCCAGAGAAAATTGCCTTTGCGGTGATTTGTGCCCAAGCGAAATCAGGCTGAAGTCGCTGCGAGCCGTGCCTGTCCCGTCTTCGGAGTTGCTGTCGGCGATACTGAGGGATGGCATGAGTCCCGTCAAGAGAAAAAAATCATCGGATAATCGTTCCGGGGCCGGTGCTTTCCTTCACCAGCTTATCGCCTACGGATGTTCCGCAATAAATGCAGCTGTAATCGTACTTGTCTCCTTCGGATAAAACGAGAAGCAGCCTCTTGCGCACGGGTACGGCTTGTCGGCACTTCGGGCAGAACAGCTCTGTCGCATCAAAATCTTTATACGACGGTTTCATCGGTTGTCATCCTTGTCCGGAATTTCTTTCCAATTCGCAAGCCAGACACTGGCTTCACTGTCGCTGGGTGCGCGCCAGTCGCCGCGCGGGGAAAGTGATCCGCCGGAGCCTACCTTGGGACTGTTGGGAACACACGAACGCTTGTACTGGGATGTTTTAAAAAATCTGAGCAGGTATACGTACAGCCACTTTTTGATCTCGGCAAGGCTGTAGCTGTTCTGTTTTGTCGGAGGGACATCCGGCCACAAACCCTTTGTTTTATCCCTCCAGGCGATATAGGCGAGAAATGCAACTTTGGTCGGAAGATAGCCGAAGCGAGTGATGTAAAAATTGTTAAAGTCCTGCAATTCATAAGGGCCGATCGTGTCTTCCGTCTTCTGCAACGGCTGATTATCCTTTTCGCCGGGGATGAGTTCCGGTGAAATTTCGGTTTCCAGAACAGCCAGAAGAATGTCCGACACCTCATGAGAAAACTGATGTGTTTGCGCCACCCACCGAATCAAGTATTGAATAAGTGTTTTGGGGACACTGGCATTGACATTATAATGCGACATATGATCGCCGATGCCGTAAGTGCTCCAGCCCAGGGCAAGCTCACTGAGATCACCTGTTCCGACGACAAGGGCATTGTTCATGTTGGCGAGGCGGAAAAGATGCGCCGACCTCTGACCCGCTTGGACGTTTTCAAAAGCGATGTCATACACTTTTTTGCCGCGGGTAAACGGATGTCCGATATCCTTGAGCATCTGAAGGCAAGCCGGCTTGATGTCGATTTCATTGGCTTCCACTCCCAGGGCGTTCATCAGATTGATGGCGTTGCGGTACGTCTTGCCGCTCGTTCCGAAAGCGGGCATCGTGTAGGCTTTCACGTGCTTACGCGGCAATCCCAGCAGGTCCATGGTTCTCGCCGCAACGATCAGGGCATGTGTAGAGTCCAGCCCGCCGGAAACACCGATAACCAGATTGGGAATGCCGGAGGCTTTAAGCCTTTTGGCCAGACCCTGAACCTGGATATTGTAGGCCTCGTAACAGCGCTGGTCGCGTTTTTCGGGATCGGCCGGGATATAAGGAAAGCGCGGAAATTCCCGGTTCGGAAGCAATCGGCCAGGTGGGCGGTCGATTTCAAATTCCACATAGCGAAATTCGGACAATCGATTCGTGTAATCCGCTGCATTTTGACCGAAAGTGGTAAGCCGCATCCGGTCCTGCGCCAGTCGATCCAAGTCTATGTCGCCAAAAATGATTTGCGACGATGTAGAAAAGCGTTCGGATTCCGACAGGAGATTGCCATTTTCATAAATCATCGCATGGCCGTCCCAGGCCAGGTCCGTCGTCGATTCGCCGAAACCGGCCGCGGTATAAAGATAGGCGGAAACGCACCGGGCCGACTGATTAGCGGCCAGTTGGTGCCGGTATTCGGATTTGCCAATGGTAATATTGGAGGCCGATAGATTGCCGATGACGGTGGCGCCGGCCATCGCCGCAAAACTTGAAGGCGGGATCGGAACCCAGACATCTTCACAGATTTCAAAGAACAGCGCCAAATTGTTCACATTGGCGGCTCTGAAAATCAGATTCGCACCAAAGGGGATCCCTTTCTCGCCGGCCAGAGTTATCGTTTTAGACAGAGCCGCAGAAGCAGGAGAAAATTGTCGGGCTTCGTAGTATTCACGATAATTCGGCAGATATGATTTGACTGCAGCACCAAGAATCTTGCCGTGATAAATTATGACGGCACAGTTGAATAAACGGCAATCGACCTGCACGGGTGCGCCGCAGACAATCACCAGGTTCAATCTGGCCGTCGCCTTTTTTACCGTTTCTAAAGCGTTCATTGCGCTTTTAAGCAGCGCGTCCTGATGAAATAGATCTTCATTGGAGTAAGCCGTGATCCCCAGCTCCGGGAAAATGGCGATGATCGCTTTTTGGTGTGCTGCTTTGCGGGCAAGTTCTATCGTTTTTTGCGTATTGAAAGAAACATCGGCAACCCTCACTTCGGGAATGCAGACCGCCGCGCGGATAAACCCCTGCTGATAGAGATTGAAAAAGGTTTTTGCAGCCATAGATTATCCTTTCTCGACGTAAGCATAAGCACTGTGATTGTGGATACTCTCAAAATTTTCCGCTTCAATGCTGTACCAGGTGAAATTGTCGTTGGCATTGAGCTTCACCGCTATGCTGCGGACGACGTCCTCCACGAACTTGGGGTTTTCGTATGCCTTTTCGGTGACAAATTTTTCATCCACCCGCTTCAAAAGCGAATATACTTCTCCGCTGGCTGATTCTTCCACCATTTTTATCAAATCTTCAATCCAAAAGAATTTTTTGAAACGCACTTTCACTGTTACGATGCTGCGCTGATTATGCGCGCCGAAGGCGCTGATTTCTTTAGAGCAGGGGCACAGGGTTGTTGCCGGTACGACGACGCCCACCAGGAAATCCGTTCGTTCGTCATTTTTTTCACCGGCGAAGAGACAGCGATATTCCATGAAACTTTTGGCCTTGGAGACGGGAGCTGTTTTTTCCAGAAAATAAGGAAAATCGATTTCCATGTGCGCGGAGGGGGCGTGTAATTTTTGCCGCATTTTTTCCAGAATTGTTTCAAATGTTTTAATACCAATATGCCCTTTAAAATCGTTGAGCACTTCTACGAAGCGGCTCATGTGGGTGCCCTTAAACCGATGCGGAAGGTTAACGTACATATTGATCGTCGCATTTACCGGTTGAGTGCTGCGGGCACGATCGAGCACGATGATCGGATACTTGATGTTTTTGACCCCGACTTTTTGAATATCGATATTACGAAAATCTTTTTGGTTTTGAATGTCTATCACTTTAGCTGTTTAGGCTGTAGCGGGTAGGCTATTAGGACAAAAGGAATTGTTTTTCCTAAAAGAATACCCACTGCGGTCTAATCCTCTCTATACGTTACTGCCGAGTTTTCCGATTCCCACACTTTAACCTGAAATACCCTGACCCCGGCTTCTTTAACTCTGATTTTCATTTCGTGAAAAACATAATAGGCGATATTTTCCGATGAAGGGTTTTGTCCCTTAAAAAAAGGAAGCTCATTCAGATGTTGGTGATCCATCTGATCGAGAATCTCTTTGAGCCATTTTTTGACGAGGCGGAAATCAATTAAGACTCCTTCATTTGTCAACTGATTTGCGCCTACGGTAACTTCCACCTTGAAATTATGGCCGTGTAATTCTTCACATTTCCCGCCGATTTCCGCCAGCAGGTGCGCTGCTGAAAACGATTTGCTGATGGTTACTTCGAACATTTCATTAATCCTTAACATCAATATTCCAAACGATTCACATG
>SBEK01000064.1:14247-18986 GCA_009668925.1 Deltaproteobacteria bacterium | reverse complement strand
TCCGCCGGTGAAGTGGGATACATTATTGCCGGCGTAAAAACGGTTTCCGATGTCCGGACCGGTGATACCATCACCCACCAGGACGGCCCCTGCCGTGAACCGCTGCCGGGCTTCAAGGAAGTCAAGCCCGTTGTTTTCGCGTCGATTTATCCGATTGCCTCCGATGATTACCAGGATCTGGCCGACTCGCTGGAGAAATACAAGCTCAACGACGCGTCGTTCATCTACGAAAAGGATTCGTCCGCCGCCCTGGGACAGGGCTTCCGATGCGGGTTTCTGGGCCTGCTCCACCTGGATATCGTGCAGGAAAGACTGGAAAGAGAATTTGATCTCTCCATCATCCTGTCCGTCCCCAGCGTCTGTTACCGCTTCACACTCAAGGACGGAAAAATAGTCTATGTGGATAATCCGACCCACTATCCCGACCCCGCGGAAATCGCCAAAGGAGAGGAGCCCTATATCCGTGCGGCCATGATGCTCCCCGAGCGCTACCTGGGATCGGTGATGAAGCTGTGTATGGAGAAACGCGGCGTGAATTCCAATCTGAATTACACCGGCCCCGGCCGCGTCGAATTATCCTATGAAATGCCTCTGGCCGAGGTTATTTTTGATTTCTACGACCGCTTCAAGTCCGTCACACAGGGATACGGTTCCTTTGACTACGATATCATCGATTACCGGGAAAGCAGCCTGGTTTTGATGGATATCCTGGTCAACGGCGAGAAGGTCGATGCCCTGTCGCAAATCGTTCATCGCGAACGCGCCCGCGCCCGCGCACTTATCGCCTGTGATCGCCTCAAAGACGAAATACCGCGTCAGATGTACAAAATCGCCATTCAAGGCGCCATCGGCGGCGAAATCATCGCCCGCAGCACGATCAGCGCCTTCCGCAAAGACGTCACAGCCAAATGCTATGGCGGCGACATCACCCGGAAAAGAAAGCTTCTGGAGAAACAGAAGGCCGGTAAGAAACGCATGAAGATGATCGGTTCGGTCAGCATTCCGCAAAGCGCGTTCCTGGCGGTTTTGAAGTCCGACACCGACTGATCGTGGAAGGCATTTTCTGCGGAAGCATCATGGAAAACAATCAAGCAGGCCTTTACATTCATATCCCGTTTTGTCTGAGCAAATGCGGATATTGCAGTTTCTATTCCATAGCATCGACGCGGCATATTCCTGAATTCGTAAAAACCGTCAGGGACGAAATGTCTGCTTATAAGAAGGCTTTTCGCTCTTTTGACACGATCTATATCGGCGGCGGAACCCCTTCCCTGCTTGCGGTTGAACAACTTAATGAAATTCTCGATGCAGCCCGTCAAGTCTTTGAAATCGACAGGCAGGCTGAAGTCACGATGGAAGTCAATCCCGGCGATGTATCTTTTGCGTATTTTCAGTCTTTGCGGTCCCTGGGAGTTAACCGTCTGAATATCGGCGTTCAATCTTTTGACGAGCATATTTTGACACTACTGGGTCGCAGGCATTCGGTTAAAGAAGCTTTGTCCGCCCTGGATGCCGCCCGCAGTGCCGGGTTTGACAATATTGGAATCGACTTGATTTACGGCGTCCGCGGGCAGGATATTGATCTCTGGCGGCGGACCTTGAAAAATGCGGTCTCTCTTTCCCCGGAACACCTCTCCTGCTACCAGCTTTCGCTGGATCAGAAAACGCCGCTTTACCGCCAATATCAACAGCAGGGGTTCAAGTTGCCTTCAGAAGACGAGGCCCTGGACTTTTTTATGACCACGTCGCAGACCTTGACCGATTCCGGATATATTCATTACGAGGTCTCCAATTTCGCCCGCAGCGCCTCTCTGAAATCCCGTCACAACATGAAATACTGGCGGCATACACCCTACCTGGGTCTTGGTCCCGCCGCCCATTCCTTCCTCGGCCGGAGACGATGGTGGAACAGGGCCGACATCACCGCCTATTTGAAAGACCTCGCCGGCGGGGTAAAACCGGTCGAACAATCGGAAGAACTCACTCGGGAACAACTGGCGCTGGAAGCGCTTTTTCTGGGCCTGCGCACAAAAGAAGGGATAGGCCTGGCCCAATACAAGGATGATTACGGCCTGGACTTGCTTTCCGATAAACGGCAGGCCATTGATGAGTTGCAGAGAAACCGGCTTGCGGAGTTAAAAGACGGGCGCCTTTGTCCAACACTGGCCGGCATGGCCGTGGCGGACAGTCTGGCGTTGATTTGATGTCACCAGAGCAAGGGGTTGCAACCCCTTGCTCGAATCATGCGTATGGTTATTCGTACTCTTCGAGATACCGCTCGATATAATCTCGAACTTTGTTTTTGGGCTGGTAAATGCCGAAGTGGCCCTCACATAAAATATCGGCCTCCAGGGCAAGAAGCACTCGCATCGATTTCCTCCAGAGCGCAATGTCGGAGCCGAAAGCCTGATGAAACGGTCCGTGGATGTCCTGGCCGAACAGGATTCGCTTGCCTGCCCGATCGAGATAGATGGAAATGGAGCCGGGCGTGTGGCCGGGCGTATGCAGACAGTGCAATTCCTCTCCCCTGAATGTCAAAATCTCCTGTGTGCCTTTTATTTTTTCATCTATTTTCACGGGCGGAAACGTTGTCCCGTACCAGTTGGCGGCGGTTCTGACTGAATCTCCCGTCTCCAGAGATTCAGCATCGAGTTCGTGAATGGTAATTTTTGCACCGAATTTTTCCCGGAAAAAAGGCGCCGAACCAATGTGATCGATATGACAGTGTGTAAGGATGACTCTCGATAAGGCGTTTGGATTCAGTCCCAGCATTTCGATATTGCGAACCAACTGAGATGAGCTTCCCCCCGCACCCGAATCAATTAAGATAAGCTCATCCGAAAAGTCAATCAGGTAGACCGCCGCGTCTTCGCCCCGCGTTACATTGGGACCGCCGACCAGATATACGCCGTCTATGATCTCCTCGGTTCTTAATCTCATGTTCTCACGTCCGCAGGGTTCCGACAATGTCACGAATATCCGCAATTTTGTTGTCGTTGAGATAATTTTGAATACCGTCGATGATCTGGATCGTGGCGCGGGGGTTGACGAAATTGGCCGTCCCAATTTGCACCGCGCTTGCCCCCACAACCATAAATTCGAGTGCGTCTTCAGCCGTCATAATGCCGCCCATGCCGATGACCGGGATGGAGACGGCTCGGGCCACCTGCCAGACCATCCTGAGCGCAATCGGCTTGATGGCCGGACCGGAAAGACCTCCGGTAATATTTTTGAGATGCGGACTTCTCGTCTTGAGGTCAACGGACATACCCGTGACCGTATTGATCAGTGACACCGCGCTGGCACCCGCCCGCTCCACGGCCCGGGCGACGGCGGCAATATCCGTCACATTCGGGGTAAGCTTGATAATCACCGGCAGGTGCGTTTCGGCTTTCACCCGGCGGGTAACTTCCGCCGCCGCGGCCGGATCGCAGCCGAAACTTAAGCCGCCTTTTTTGACATTAGGGCAGGAAACATTCACCTCCAGGGCGTGTACGCCCTGCGCCCGGCTCAGCTTTTTGGCCATCCGGGCGTATTCGAGATACGTTTCACCATAGATATTGGCGACAACGGCAACATCATATTGTCGTAAATAGGGAAGTTTTTCGTCGATGAATTTGTCAACACCCACATTCTGCAACCCCACAGCGTTCAGCATTCCGCCCGGCGTCTCCATAATTCGTGGAGGAGGATTGCCCAGCCGCGGCTTGAGTGAAAGCCCCTTGACGACGATCCCTCCCAGCCGGTTCAGATCGACGCAGCCGGCGTATTCCTCGCCGTAGCCGAATGTTCCGGAAGCCGTGAGCACCGGATTCTTCAGGCTTAATCCCGCAATCTCAACTGCCACCGTGCTTGAGAATTTTCCTTTTTGAGTTCCCACGTCTATTCCCAGATCACTTTCTGCAGATCAAAAACCGGCCCGTCTGCACAAACCCGTTTATAAGCCGTTTTGTTGTCCTCTTTAATGGCCACGGCACACCCCATGCACGCGCCCACGCCGCAGGCCATTCGTTCTTCGAGAGACACCTGACAGAAATAATCTTCAGTCAGTATGGCGGACAACGATCGAAGCATCGGCCTCGGTCCGCAGGCATAGATCGCCGTCTCTGCGGGTGCATACTTTTTGATGTCCCGTTGAAATGCTTTGGTCACCAGCGATTTTTCGCCCAGGGATCCGTCATCCGTGCAGACAACGATCCGGTAACAATATTTACTGAGCAGGTCGAGTCCGACAACGGCATCCGCCGTCTTCGCGCCCACATAGAACGTCATTGACTCCGTGTTCCGACCGGCCGTCTGGCAGAGATTTTGAGCGAGCAAGGATAACGGCGCGACGCCTATGCCTCCGGCGATTAAGATAATGTTCTTTCTTGACGGCGCTTTTGTGTAGCCTCCCCCCAATGGTCCGCAGATTTCAACCTGAGATCCCTTGATCAATCCGGCAATGATCTGCGTTCCTTTCCCCACGACACGATAAAGAAGCTCTATCGTGCAGCTTGTTCTGCCGCGGGTAAATGAATACACACTTATGGGTCGGGACAGAAAAGGGTCCAGCAAGCCGGCAATACGGACCATTACAAACTGCCCCGGCAGGGGCTCGGTAAAACCCGCCGGCAGTTTAATGCTCATCAGAAAATGATCGATCTGAATTTCTTCGTTACGGGTTACTTCTCCGACATAAATCGCTTCAGCCATTCTTAGTCATCCTGCGTGTTTTCGGCCCACATAATCAGGGCATC
>SBEK01000064.1:0-13747 GCA_009668925.1 Deltaproteobacteria bacterium | reverse complement strand
GAAGAATTCCAGTGCGGCGGCAACGACCAGAAAAATCATACAGAAAACGGGAATCGCACCGCGCAGTTTAATGGTGTTGAGTCCGACCGCAATGCCCAGCAGCGGCAAAAATAAATAAGTGAGAGACAGCATGGTATGAATCTCGGCCGGTAATTTCGGATACATCCAGATCAGCAAGGGAATAAGGGCGATTTGTAAAATAAAAAGCGAGGCAAAATAGGATAAGAACGCCCTGGCCAGCCCCAGATAGATCTTGTTTTCTATAGCATGAAAATCGCCGGATTTCGCCGCCAGCAGAGCCTGGTCGGATAGGCGATTGTTGGATTCAATGATCCTGATGTCGATCTTCTTCGCCAGAATGCCGAACGGAACCGCAACGAGGATCGCCAGAGCCGTCAGTTCGTTCGTTACGCCTCCCAGCGACTGACCGGCCAGGATGGCCAGCGAAGCGGCGCCGGCCGCGGCGATGGAATCATTCGGCGGAACATAAATACCGATGGGAAGACGATCAATCCAGAGCAGTTCCAAAAGCGCCCCAACGATTAATCCCGTATAGGGATTGCCCAGAATAACGCCGACCACCGGGGCGATAATGACGGGCCGGGAAACCATGGCCTGGATGAACACACGATCAAGACACAACAGACCGCCGGCAAAAGAAATACAGATGATTTTTAGCAACAATATCGTAAGATCCTCGCTATTGTTTTACCGGGCAGAACTCCTTCAAAGCATCTTTGATGTTCACGGCTTTTTCTCTGGGAACCCGTTTCAATTCGACGCCGACGCCCTTGTCTTCCAGCAATTGCAGAATATCCTGAATTTCCGGTTCGCATAAAAATACGGACGGAGCACAGCAGACCTTATAATCTTCGTGGTGGATATTGCCGATATTGAGCTTCTCAAAATGAAATCCTTCCTGGTGTGCTTTGAGGGCGTCGGCAATATTGCTGAACAGGACAATCGTCTTCTTGCCGTTTCCCTGCGCATAACAGAAATTGGCGACAAAATCCGCAACCGAGCAGATGTTGACTTCGATATCGCTCGGCACGGCCATACGGATGACGGTTTCACAAAAGAAATCGCCCGCCGCGTTGTTATCTACGACAATAATGCATTTTGCCTTGATGAAGGGCACCCAGGCTTCCAATATCTGGCCATGTACCAATCTGTTATCCACCCGCACCAGAGCAATGTCGTAGGATTCCGCCAATTCATCACCCGAGAGCTTTTTTGCTCAATATTTCACTGGCCAGAGAAATATTTTTTATCCCGTATTCTTTAATAAAGCACGCAAACTCGTTTAGCGTGGTCTCTTCTTTTATATCGGATAACTTGAGAAGCATCGGTAAATTGACGCCCGTCACCACTTCCACCTTGCCCTCTTTCATAAAGGACAGAGAAATATTCGAAGGCGTTCCACCGAAGAGATCCGTTAGAATCAATACACCTTTGCCTTTATCCAGTTTTTTAATGGCATTCTGGATTTCTTTTTTTAAGTCTTCGACTCCTTTGGTCTGTTCGACACAAACATGCATGACGTCTTTTAATTTGCCTTTAATGGACTCCGCCGCATGAATTAATTCATTTCCTAAATTCCCGTGGGTTGTTATCAGCACACCAATCATTGTTGTTCCCCCTCTTGAAAGCGCAAGCACTATGACAAGCGACTGAAAGTCCGGTCCAAACGCCTGCAATGATCTTCAAAAACAAGAAGGTAGGCTAATGGATTGGCTCCTAATTGTCAAGGTTTATCGAGCAAACACTGAAGAAATGAGCATTAGACTTATGAATACATAACGCATTGATATATCTTATTTATTGACTATATAACCTTCGCCGGCACTTTGATGGCATCCGTCAATCCGGATTCCCTGACGATTTGTTTTTGAATTGTCTTTTTCACCGTATTTTTACCGGCCCATACACGGATATTCAATCGGGCGCGGGTGACCCCCGTATAGAGTAATTCTCGCGTCAAAACGGTACTGTCATTCTCCGGCAAGACCAGGATAACGTCGTCAAATTCCGATCCCTGGCTCTTGTGTACGGTCATCGCCCAGACGGTTTCATGACGGGGCAATCTTTCCGGAAGAATTTTTTTGAAACCCTGCCTGGCATCACGAAAATAGACTTTGAATCTGTCATGATCAGAGGAGTCCCTTAAGACAAGACCGACATCGCCGTTGAACAGCTGCAGGCGATAATCGTTTTGTACAATCATCACCGGTCGCCCCTGATAGTACGGATCCGAAAGACGGATGAGCCCCGCCTGCGCCATCAGGGTTTCGATCATCCGGTTCAGCCGCTCGGAACCCCAGGGTCCGACCCGCAGGGCGCACAGCACGCGAAACGCTTCGAATCGGTCAAAAATATCCTCAATGCTTCCGGTGCCGGAGACGACGGTCTGAAGATACGCCCGGTAACATTCGAGCGCCGTTTCCCGTAATCGTTCGATGCTATCGTCGGAATCTACGCTCTCATACAGATGAACGTCGGATAATTTTCCTTCGCCGGTTAATTCCAGGACGCGATCTGCGTCGCCGGCCTTGATCAACCGGCTCAAAACACCGATGCCGCTTCCTTCGGAAAAACGATAATTCTGTCTCATCTCAATAATGCAATCCCGGACATCAGGCGCGCCATCCGATGTTTCCAACGGTACGCCGCAGAGACTCTCCAATTTTCGTCCAAAGGTCGCGGAAAACACATTTAAGGATTCGGGAAAGCAAATGTCCCCCAGAACGGAACCCGCATCGACGGAAGCCAGTTGATCCCGATCGCCCAGCAAAATCAACCTGGCCTCCGGGCGAAGCGCGGTCATCAGCTTCGCGGCCAGGGGCAGGTCAACCATGGATGCTTCATCAACCACAATCAGGTCATACGGCAGATTATTCTTTTCATTGAAAGAAAAATACGGCGAATACATCCTGCTCCCCAGAAGACGGTGAATCGTCATGGCCTCATCCGGTATGGATTCCTTAATATTCTTCGGACAGGACAGGGTCATTTTTGTCTTTTTGATGGATTCCTCCATGCGCGCAGCCGCCTTCCCCGTCGGAGCGCACAGCGCAATGCGTAACCCGCATTCTTTGACATCCTGCAAAAAAGCCATGACCCTGGTCATCGCCGTTGTTTTGCCTGTTCCGGGGCTGCCGGTGATTATCAGGAACCTTCTCATCAACGCGATTGCAGCGGCGACGCCCGGCCAGGAGATTCTTCCCACAGACATTTCCGGGAAGTAAAACTGTAATTTTTCACGAATCGCTCGGGCCGAGTCATGCATGCTCGCCTCAAGACCCACCGACAAGCTGTGCCTGACGAATCCGGCAACATCCTGCTCATATTGCCAATAGCGCTGAAAATAGAGGCGGTGCGCCTCGTCCAGAATCATGGGTTTGAACTCACCGGGCCGGCCGACACACTCGGCATTTTCGAGAGATTGAAGCCAGGCCGACAACCGGGGATATCGCACAGGGTCATCTGCGCTGTCGCCTGTTCCCAATCCTCTGCCGGCGAACTCAGGTAGTTTCACGCACACGTGTCCGCCGCTTAATTGACGGCTGATTAAGGACGCCGCTAGGCGAACGTCATCCTTATTTTTCGTAACGACGGAAGACAGAAACTCTCCGATCGAAAGGTCAAACGGAGAAAAGGTATTCTCTGTATTATCCTTCGCAGCCTCATTTCTCTTCATATCGCTCCTCATCAAATCTTTCATGTGAAACTATGAATAAGCCTCTCCGGCTTGTCAAGGGCATAATGACGATCAACATTGTATTGACATTGCTCTCTTCTGCTTTTATAATCGCGCAACTTTTTGAGGGAAAATAGTCAATGAATCTTTACCGAAAGCTGATGGGTTACCGTCTTGCCATCACGATCCTCCTGGCTGTAATCGGCATCGGGCTGATGGTTTTTTATACCATCTGTGACACGGCCTGCTCTTATCTTCGCGGAGACATTTTAGGCATCGACCTGAAATATGTCGGCGTGGTTTATATGTCTTTGATCATCGTCCTGTCCCTGTTGAGACAGGCGGATCTCGTCCGTCTCCTGGTCGCTTCGGGCATTGGTGTGGAGGTCTTCCTCGTTTCCTTCCAGGTTTCGGAAAATATTTTCTGCCCGTTTTGCCTGACATTCGGCTTAATGGTTTTAGTCATGTACGTCATCAATTATGAAAGGGTTGGCCTGATGAATAAGTGGTACCAGAAACTGATCTATCTTTTCGGGGATGCCAGACTTCCCTTTACCGGCGGCCGGCGGCTGCCTCTGCTGGCGATGATGATCCTTGGCTACGTTTTTATCAGCTTTTCTTTTTCCGGTTCAGCCACTCCCGCCTATGCAGATGACCAGGCAACCATCCCCTCTTACGGCAAAGGCGCCTGGGAACTGATTATTTTTACGGATTACTTTTGTCCGCCCTGCCAGTCCGTGGAAGGAGATCTGGAGCCCGAGCTGGAAAGACTGCTGGCGAGAGGCGATGTGAAGATTACGTTTGTTGATTTTCCGGGTCATCCGGGGAGCGGGCTTTATGCAAAATATTTTCTGGCGGCGACGGCTGCGGACAAGGGCTACAAAAATGTCCTGAAGGCGAGAAAGATTCTTTTTTCACTGGCCGCAGAGAAGAAAGTCGATCAAGACAGCATGCTGGCCGCTGCGCTGAAATCTCAGGGAATTGCTTTAAAAATGATAGATCCTAAACCCATATTCGCTCAATGGTCGACGATGATTAAAAGATTTCAAGTCACTCAGACACCAACCTGTATCCTTCGATTCTCCAGCACGTATACAAAAAAATATGCCGACTCCGATCATCTCCGCTCGGAGCTCATTCCCGAGCTGCAAAAAAGATTTCCCAAGACGAAATAGATACGTGAGCGGCAAGAGATGCAGGCCCGCCCCTGCGGAGGCCTGCTTTTTTATTCAAGGCCAGTAGCGCGTCAGGGCAAAATCATTATTCAAACCGTTAAAGGAATAGCCGGCCGCCACAATCTTGCCGTCGGGTTGGATCGCCAGACCGAACGCCAAATCATCGCCTGTTCCGACAGCCGTCGTTACTTTGCCCGTACCGTTAAAAATGGTGTCCAGGGTTCCGTCGGCATTATAACGCGCCAGAGCGAAATCATCATTGGCGCCGTTATAGGAGGAGCCGGCAACGACAATTTTCCCGACGGCGGCAATCTTGACCGCCCGGGCAATATCATTGACCGTTCCGATCGGCGTGGTCGTTATCCCGGCTGTACCGAACCCATTGTCCAGCGCTCCGGTTGCCAGATAGCGAGCTATGGCAAAATTATTACTGCCGCCGACTGCGGCTTGACCAACAACCACAATCTTCTGGTCCGTTGACTGGATGGCCACCGCTTGAACCGCCGAGGCACCGGTCCCGACAGGCGTCCTGCTGATGCCTCCCGTACCGAAAGTTCCGTCCAGGGTACCGTTAATGTTGTAGCGGGCGACGGCAAAATCATTATTCGTACCGTTGAAGGCGTATCCTGCCGCCACAATGAGTTGGTTGGTTTGAATGGCCACACCATTTGCCGCGCTGTTTCCCGACACTATCGCCGTTGTCACCTTACCCGTCGTATTAAAAGTTGTATCCAACACGCCAACAGCTGTATATCGCACAAGAGCGAACAAATCCTTCGCGCCATCATTGGACGAACCGGCAACAACGATCTTGCCGTCGCTTTGCACGGCCACCGCATACGCAAAATCATTATTCGAACCGATGGGTGTCGTGACGATGCCTCCGGCACCAAAAGTGGAATCCAGTGAACCATTGGTGTTGTACCGAACCACAGCGATTTTATTAAATGCACCTGCCTCATAATACCCGGCAACGACAATCTTGCCATCCGCCTGAATCGCAGCAGCGCGGGCGACATCATTGCCCGATCCAATGGGAGTAGTTACAATGCCTCCCGTTCCGAATGTACCGTCCAACGCACCGCTCACCGTATAGCGAACGACTGCAAAATCGCTGTTTGTGACCGTGACGGAAGTCCCCACGGCAACAATCTTGCCGTCGGACTGCACGGCCACTGCATAGGCTTGATCATTATGGGTTGAGATGTCCGTCAGAACTTTGCCGGCGTTGCCGAATCCGGTATCCAGATGTCCGGGATCCGCCTGATTCACGACAACCGTCCCGCCTCCGCTTCCTCCGCAGGCGCTGATGACCAGCAGGACGGCGATGTACAACACGGAACATAAGAATAATTCTTTCATCCTCAGCATCGGGTCGCCCCTTTCTTTTAGGAATTGTTTTTTGACTGATCTTGATTCCAATATCACTGATCCGAGTTCTCCGCCAGCAGAGTATTCGCGAGTCGCCTGATCACTTCTTCATCCGGTCGATGATAATACACGCCGTCCTCCGGGCCGGCGCTTGAACTCAATCCGCGCAAAAAGAAATAAAAGACGCCGCCAAAGTTCTTCTCATAGAGATATCCCGTCAGCCTCTCTTGGAGATATCGATCCAGCGCAACCGTGTAAATGAGGTACTGCACGTCGTAAAAATGTTTGAATATTTCCTGTCTTAAAATTGGGGGCGTGTAACAGCCCTCCTGATCACCCAGATCATTGGATTTCCAGTCCGCCAGATAGAATTGTCCGCCATATTCAAAGATAAAATCAATGAATCCCTTTAAAAAACCCTGCACCGGAAGGAAATTCAATTTCCTTTGACCTCCGGATTCACGATCAGGCGCCGGCGTCTCCAATAATGACATCAATTTTTCGGGATGAATCTCCTGAAGGGGAAAATAGAATTCCAATTCTTTGCGGCAACGGGTGTGATCGATTTCGGAAAGACTGAAGTGGCTTCCGTTTCTGTCTCGCAGTTTCGTCCGGGCCAGCCGTTCCAGCATTTTCATAATGCCGGACTGCCAGGAAAGGGCGTAATTGAATTTTCCCAGGGTTTCTCCGACGATTTGCGCCGTCTCAGATTCGTGGATACGTTGAAAATCGATCTTTTCGATGATTTCATGAAGCAGAATACCGGATGTCGCTCCGGGCGGAAAAAGCTGGAGGTTATCCGCCGCCTTGTTTTTCTCTATGCCCGGCTCACCGCCGGCCGCACCTGCCCCTTCCTCCCAATCCAAATCTTCATGCGAAGCATGCGTCAGATACGTATAACTCGCAATTCTCCCGCGCTGCTCAATCTTTCCTTTAAATTCCTGATAAGAAATCTTTTCCGTTGAAGATTCCGGAAGCCATTTTTCAGGAGGAATGATTTCGGTAAGTCTCTTGATAGAGATGTCCCGCGGCGCACGAGCGGAAAAGGACATGAGCTGCTGCATCCTGTCGGCGTCAGTCAGCGTCAGTCCCTGATCCATCCACAGAGGCCTCTGAAAAAGATAGGTCACCGCACCGGATTGTGCGCCTTTGATGTAGCCGCTCACAAAATAGCACCGGTTTTGCGCACGGGTCATCGCCACATACAGCAGCCGGCAGTCTTCCGCCAGAACCTCCCGGTCATAGTGCATTCTGTTTTCGGAGATATCTTCCGATCCCAGATCGGCTGTTGCCTGCCAATTGTTTTGTTCGTCATGGAAGCAAACGGGCAAATCTTCCCCGCGCTTCGAACCCATCTCCCAGGCAAAGGGACAAAATACGATCGGATACTGCAATCCTTTACTTCTGTGAATAGTGACAAGACGGACGCAGTGCCGGTCCGTTTCGAGCTGCAACAACTGATCGTCTTGCACATTTTCTTCCGTGACCATCATCTCATTGAACCATCTTAACAGCTCGGTCGGTCTGAGATTGCCCGCCGACTGCGATCGAAATAACTCCTGCGCCAAATGAGCGAAGTTGGTGAGGCGCCTTTCTCCGTCGGGGAGCGCAGCAATTCCCGGACGGGCGTCTTCCTGTTCCAGAAAAATGGCAAACATAGACAGAAAGCCTTTTGTCTTCCACAGCTCATTGTAGTATTTGAATTTTGTTCGCCACCCTTCCATCCGGCTGTCTTCTTCGGTGCAGGCCGCGATATCCGCCGCCTGCACATTAAAGAAAACCGTTGTTAAGGCGGACAATACATAGCCCTCGTTTTCGTAATGGATAATACCCAGCATCAATCTTTGCAGTTCCCGGGCCTCGTTCGAGGAATAAACACTTTCTGCGGAGTAAATCACGGAAGGAATTCCGGCGGCATTCAGCATCTTTTGCAGAGCATTGGCTTCTTCATTCCTGCGAACCAGAACTGCGATATCATTTTCGTCCAGCGTCTTTTCACCGATGTAAGCCTTTTGCTCGCGGCCGAGCTTCAGCAGTCTGGCTATCTCAGCAACAACCGCCTCGTTGATCCACCTGCGCGCTGCGCCCACGCCCAAGGGACGGCCCTCGTCGTCCCCCGGTACAAACCACCACTCGACTCCGACGGATTCTTCCCCTGCTATTCTGAGCCGTTTAACCTGAATATCGGGTGCCTGCCTGATCCTGTGATAAGGAATTTCATCGTAAACAAACGATCGCTCGGGCTCTCCAAACAAAACGTTGACCGCGTTGATAAGCGTTTCTTCCGAACGCCAGTTGTACTGCATGGAATATCGGTGATCGACGTTTCGCGCAGCCCGCAGATAGGCAAAGATGTCGGCGCCGCGAAAACTATAGATGGCCTGTTTCGGATCACCGATATAAAATAATCTGGTTGGATCCGTCCCTGCGGCATCCCTGAAAAAAAGAGACTGCAGAATGGCAAACTGAATCGGGTCGGTATCCTGAAATTCATCGACCAGGACCGCCCGATATTGTGCTCGGAGTATTTCAGCCAGGCGGCTGCCTCCCGAAGACTGCAGAGCGTCGTAGGCGCGCGAAAGCAGGTCATCAAAATACAGAACATTCTTTTTCCGTTTGAGTCCCGGAAAATCAACTCGCGCCGCTTCCATAAAGTCTTTCTTCATTCCCGCCAGGTATCGATCAAGATGCTCTTCCACCCTGGCCGATGCCTCGAGCATCTCCTGACTCAGGTCGAAAGCCGCGTGTTTGGGCGTCTTCTGATCTTTGTTGGTTTTTTTCTGCAAATAGTCCGCACTGATTTTTTGCAGGCAAACCGGTGGCGGCAACGGCAGTTCATCGAGATCCGCCAGTGCTTCAATTTCCCGGATCAATGCATCCACTTTCCTGCCGTAAATCTGCCCGTTTAATGCCTTGTCTCTCAGAGCCGAATTCATGGCGCTTTTGCCACTCAGATATACGGATTTAAAGCGCGAAAAGGTTTCTCTGAGCGTTTCCAGATCGCGTTCAAATTTGTCCATTCGGAATGGTTCGTAGTCGGGAATGATTTTTAGATCCGGTCTGGACAGCGCGGTTCTGAGTAAAGGCAGCAATGTATTCCTATCCGTGTTTCCCGCCAGAGCATATTGAACAATCACAGGGTGGTTTTTATAAAAATGTCGGCGCCAGAAATCGTCGATGAATTCCTGCTCCAGCCGGCGCTGATTTTCAATGAATTCGACCTCAAAGAGCTCTCCGCTGGCAAATGCATGATCCGTCAGGATCCGCTGGCAGAATCCATGAATGGTGAAAATCGCCGTTTCATCAAAATTGGCGAGAATCATTCCCAGATCGCGGAGAATTCTTTTCCTGTCCTGCACAGCAGAATATTTCTTCAAAAGATCCCTCAGGATATGATCGGCGGACTCACCGGTCCGAAAGGCTCTTTCGGCGCCGACGATCATTTGGCGGATGCGCTGTTTGAGGTCGGCTGTCGCGGCATTGGTATACGTGATGACGAGGATTTGCCGGGCGGCCAGCCGCTCCTCGATCAGGAATCTCAGATACAAACCGGCCAGGGCATGTGTCTTTCCGGTGCCGGCGCTGGCTTCAATCAGATTAATGCCCGCGAGGGGACACGTAAGAAGGTCAAAAGCCGTCATGAAGCATTACTCCAGTTCTTCCAGGTGCATAAAAAGGTCTTTCAGAACAGCCGCGGTTGTCTCTGCAAATTCTGTGTCGATCGGGTCGTCGTTTTCAAAGCATATTCTGCAGGAGGTTTCCTGACATTCCGCATCCGAATACCGTGCGTTGTTTCCGGACCAGATGAGACGTGCTGCACGGATCGCATCATCGCTTGACTTTTTTTTAAGCCATAAAGCCTGGGCATATTCCCAGGATGTGCGGGCAAAGAATTTCAAAGGCTTCGTCCGGCCCAGGCAATAGTACCGAATCATGGTGATTAATAATTTTTCGGCATTCCCGACCGGCTTTAATTTCCAGAAGGCAAACCCGCCCAAAATCAGGCTCGTTTGCGGCAAGCCCCGGTCCGGGATCATATTGAGGATCAAATGGGTTATCCAGCCGCTGAGAAAGTCATTCATTTTCAATGTTGCCATCCGGTAATCAATGCGCGCTTGGCCGTATAAATGATCCAAAACGCCTAACACGCGATAATCGCCGATGCGCAAATCAACAGAATAGTCTGCAAGCGGCTCTCCTTTAAGGTATGCCGAAACCCGGCGTGCATATTCACGAGCCTGGCGATTCAGCCGGTCAAAATAATAGTCGCCGGCGCTGCCGACCGGCAGAACGCCTTCCGCATTCTTCACATCATAAATGAAATGTTCGTCTTGAGACTTCAGATGGCTCTCCACCAAAGCCTGTTTGATCTGATAGGCGGTCAACGGATCAAGCTTGAAGGGTTCACTGTCTTCTTCTTCCTTCCTGAGCGGCGCCGGCAATTTCAAACAAAGACGCTTCTCCAGAAAATATCTGGCGGGATGGCGGTAAAAAAGAACCAGCTCGCTTAATGAAATCACTTCGGGTCGTTCGTCCGTTGCCGCAAGCGCTTCTTCAACGAATCGGGGCTGAGCTTTCTTGGGCATCAGAATCGATCTGGCCGCCAGAAAATTTTGCCGCGAATAGCCAAACAGGGTATCATCGCTGCCATAATAGACGGGAGAAAAGCCGTGCAAACGATGTTTTCTAGTGATCAGGGAGGAAACGGGGCGGCCGTTTGCGGCGCCATAGTTCTTGTCCAGATAGTCCAGGAATTCGGAGACCAGTACCGAAGGCAGCAGTTCGCTCTTGTCCGTTGCACTTTGACCGACATAACTGATGATCAGATTTTGTCTGGCGGATAAGAGCGCTTCCAGAAACAAATACTGGTCATCTCTTCTCGGCGAACGGTCTCCCGCTTTTCTTTCCCTTTCCAGGATATTGAAGCCCGTCTGCCGGTCCTGACGGGGATAGGCATCATGATTCATACCGACCAGGCAAAGAACTCTGAAAGGAATGCTGCGCATGGGTAAGAGCGCGCAAAACGAAACGCCGCCGGCGAGAAATCCGGAAAGCTCCCCCGGATCGCCCATGACGCTGAGGACGTAATCTTTCAGGATACCCAGTGAGATGAGTTCACTCAGGTCCGCAGCCTGCTGCTCTTTTTTCAGGGTACTGATCATGTGCCTCACGGCCGTCAATTCGTGACGAAACGACCCGGTCTGAGAGAAGAAATTATCGAGAATGTCCTGCAGGATTTCACACCAGCTGGAAAGTGTATGCGGGACAAGCAGAATTTTCCGCAGGTCGATCACTTTTTCCCAAAACGACATCAAAAGACCCAGAACCTGCGTTTGCTCCGATTCGACTCCTCCATAGGGCAGCACATTGCCAAAGAAGGCCGGCTGCCGGCCGTCCAGAGCAGCGCCGGCCAGCAAGCGATCCAGTCCCTGACGCCAGGTATTCTGGCTGAAAGCAGGCAGGTCAAAGGTCTCTCGATGAGCGGCGTCAATCCCCCACTTAATGCGGGTTTCAGAAATCCAGTGACGGATCTGTTCGAGATCCGCAGATGAAATACCAAACATTTCATTGACGGCTGCGTTTTCCAGAATAGCCAGGATCGCGTCGGACGTAAACCGGCCCTCGGCCAAATCCAGAAGCGACGCCAATCCCAGGCCAACGGCGCTGGTGGAAAGAGGCCCGCGGTCGGCAATCGCATAAGGAATCTTCGGTTCCCTCGAGTCGAATACGGCTTCTATGAGCGGCGCATACCGTTCGATGTGCGGCGTCATGACTAACACATCCTTCGGCGCCAGATCCCTGTTTTTCTCGAAAAGTCTTAAGAGAACATCATGAAGCGTTTCAATTTCCCGAAGCGGACTATGACAGGAATGGATTTGAATCGAATCGTCTTCACGTGTCCATTTTATGCCTGAACTATCCGCCGAATCGTGTTCCTGAAGCAGATCGATGTCGGACTGGATTGCCGACAGCAGATTGACCGCCTCCGGCTTTTCAAACAGATCAATATCCTCTGCCGGGACATTTTCCATCAGCCTGAAGAAGTCCCGGCCCTGCCTCCCCCAGGAGGCCAGGAGCGAATTGCCGCTTTCCATATGCAGTGGATCATCATCCGTGGTCATCAGATGCTCCGACACTTTGCCGAGGGCCGAACTGATCTCGCGCTGCGATCGAATATCGGCCCAGAATTCCCGGGATGGATTGAGATAGTAGTACTGCACCGGAAGATGAACCGACAGACGAAAGAATATTTCCAGATAATAAGGGGGCAGGTAGGATATCCCGAAAATGGACAGCCGTTCGGGCAGAACCTCTTCCCTTGCCGGCTTATTCCCTATGACGGACAAAAGCAGCTTACGCAATCTGGCCGGATGCATCCTTCCCCGCCTGGCTGTGATCCTGTTCCAAAGTTTTGCCTGCCAGATATCACGTGAATCTTTAACGATTCCTGCTTCCCATTCCAGAATCATCTCCGGGCGAAAAATCAAATATTGATCAAACGTCTCGGCGATTTTCTTGGCCAGCTGATACCTCTTCTGCTGGTCCTCCGAATTCCCGAGGTAATGACGAATCGGCAGGAAATCATCACTCCCGGACAACTCGGGCAACACCTCCAGAATTGTCCAGGCGAGGACCTGTACCTCAAAGGATGAATCCGGAACATCGTCGGGCAGGAAGGCCCTGAAAATGTCCCCTAAGATTTTTTTGGGGAACGGAAATACATAATTTGCGGCAATTCCCTGTCTCTGGGCCAATTGCAGTGATATCCATTTGGCCATGCCCGCGCTCTGAACAACGATGGTTTCGGGAGACAGGGGATGCCGGAGCGGCTCCTTCAATCGGCCGGAGAGACATTGAAGCAGTTTTTCCAGTTTATTACTGATAAAAACTTTCATGATTGATTTTTCCGCTTTCATGAATTAAAAGGTCAGATATCATAAATTTCGATTTGACGGATACAATATTTTAATCTTATGGGTTATACATTAAATACAACAAACGAATATCATCGGCAAAGATTGCAATCGCTCGGATGGGAACTGACAGTTTGCAATGCACTTTATCCGGAGAACAGCCTCTGCCGCAGCGTTCTCAAATCCAACGCCTCCTTTGGTGAACACCTTTTCGATTTCCTGAGCCGCCTTATCCCGTTTTCGGCTCTAAGAAACGTCCTGGAAGTCGGCGGTGGACTGGGGTATCTCATGAAAGATCTCCTCAGGCTCGCTCCGCATCTTCAGGCGACCATGCTCGATATTTCGCCTTTTCTGCTGCAAAAACAAATGGAAGCGCTTGCCGGACTTCCCGTACGTTTTGTAGAAATGGATTTTCTGAAGGTGACCACCGCCCAAATTCATTCCTTCGATCTGGCGATTTTCAATGAAAATTTGGGTGATTTCCCCACGCTGGTCTATAATCCCGCGAGCTCCAAAGAAGACACCGAGGTCGCTTCGCGCTCTTTGAATAAAATCTTTGATTACGAAGAAGAATATTCTCTGGAGTTTAC
>SBEK01000063.1 GCA_009668925.1 Deltaproteobacteria bacterium | reverse complement strand
TTCGCCATTCTGGGCAACCACGAATACTACGCCGGACTCCCGGAATCCATGGAATTCACGCGGGCGGCGGGCTTTGAGCTTTTGCGCGACGACTTTACCGTCGCCGCAGGCATCACGATTTTCGGAGAAGACGACGTCACCGGCCGTCGCTCCGGCCCGACCAAAAAAGCCGACGCCTTCCGGAAGGCGCTCGCCGAAAAACACGACGGCTTCGTTCTGCTGTTGAAGCACCAGCCTTATATCGACAAGAGCGCCAATTTTGATCTGCAAATTTCCGGGCACACGCACGCGGGCCAGCTTTTCCCTTTCAATATCGTTACCCGTTTATTTTTCCCCAAGCATTACGGCCGATATGAATTGTCCCCCGGTAAGCTGCTTTACGTCAGCCGCGGCGCCGGGACCTGGGGCCCGCCGGTGCGCGTCTTTGCTCCGCCGGAAATTACGGTCATCGACCTGATCGGCAAGAAACGGTAATCCGGAACCCGGGATAAACCGGGACAAAAACAGAGGTGACAGATGGTATCCCAGCGCATGGAAAACGGCCGGCATGGCATTTTTCTTTTCCTGCTCATCGTCTTTTTCTCTTGCAGCGCCGCGGCGGCGGACGGCCCTGTCCGGTATGCCGATCTGGGGGATTTCCCGCTGGAGAACGGGAAGATCATCCGTGATTGCCGTGTGGCGTATCTCACCTCCGGAACGTTGAACGCCGACAAATCCAATATCCTGCTTGTTTCGACCTGGCTTGCCGGAACGCCGCAGGAACTGGTCGAGATGGGCTTTGTGGGACCCGGCAAAATCTTCGACAGTTCGAAGTTCTATGTTATCGCCGTTGAATCCTTCGGAGGCGGCGGCTCCTCGTCACCCTCCAACAGTCCGAGTCAGCCGGGCCCGTCCTTCCCCGGCTTCACCATCCGCGACATCGTCCGGGCCCAGCACGCCGTGCTGACCGGGACACTGGATATTCATCATATCCGGGCAGTGGCCGGCATTTCGATGGGCGCTATGGCGACGTTTCAGTGGATGGCTTCTTATCCGGACTTTATGGACCAGGCGATTCCCATCCTGGGGGGTATCCGGATGTCCTCCGCCGAAATGCTTTTCTGGTCGGCCGAGCTCGCGATCCTCGAAAACATCACCGAGTGTAAAGGCAGTGCGGCCGCGATGAAGGCCCTGGCACCTCTTCACGTTCTGCATGCCTGGACCCCCGATTACCTGTCGGCCAAGACGAGCGCGGCCGCATTTCCCGCATTCCTCAACACGCAGCAGGAGCATCTGTCCAAATATGATGCGTTAAACTGGGCCGGGCAGGTCAAAGCCATTTTGGCGCACGATATTCTGAAAGACTTTGGCGGATCCAGCGAGGCCGCGGCCGCTGCCATTCGGGCGAAATGCCTGCTCGTCACCTCGCCGCAAGACCAGATGGTTCATATCGAGGACGCCAAAGCCTTTGCCCGACTCATCGGCGCCGAAACGGCCCAGCTCAATGGCGCCTGCGGGCATTTTGCTTTTTTGTGTGACCGCGAAAATCTAAAGTCCATCGTGCAGGCGTTCCTGTCCCGGAAGGCGGTCTCTTCTCCGGCAGCGCCTCCGGCCGGGAGGAAATAGGCATTTGTCTTAAGGCGTCTGAGGAGCCCGGAAACCATTCCATGAAGACTACGTACGTGCACGGCTATGATCCCAGAGAAAATATGCGATTGCAGGACCAGGCGTCGACGCTCAGCGATTTGCTGCACTCCGATACCGCTTATCGGGCGGGAAGCCTCATTCTGGAAGCGGGCTGCGGTGTCGCCGCGCAGACTTTGACGCTCGCCGTGAACAGTCCGGATGCGTTCATTACCTCCGTGGATATCTCGGAGACCTCGCTTGCCGAAGCGAAACGAAAAGCGGACGAGGCGGGCCTCACGAATGTGAAATTTCAACGGGCCGACATCTTTGATCTGCCTTTCGCCCCGGAGTCCTTCGACCATGTTTTTATTTGCTTTGTCCTTGAACATCTGCCGCGCCCCGATAGAGCGCTGGCCTGTTTGAAACATGTCCTGAAAAAGGGAGGGACGATCACTGTCATTGAAGGAGATCACGGATCGGCTTATTTTTATCCGGAAAGCAGCAAAGCCCAAAAGGCGATCGAATGCCAGGTGGAATTGCAGCACCGAGCAGGCGGCAATGCATTGATCGGCCGTGAACTTTATCCCCTGCTGAACAAGGCGGGCTTCAGCTCCGTCCGCGTCTCCCCCCGGATGGTTTATGCCGATCCGACGAAACCCGGGCTGGTTGACGGTTTCACGAAAAAGACATTCACCGCCATGATCGAGGGTGTTCGTGAAACGGCTCTGCGGGCCGGTCTCCTTGAACCCGATATTTTCGATCAGGGCATCCGAGACCTGTATCGCACGGCTGAAGGCGACGGCGTTTTCTGCTATACGTTCTTCAAGGCTGTAGGCAAAAAGCCTCCGGTGTAAGGGGATATTTTTAAAACAAGAGAGGCGGAAAAAAACGCGGCCTGCCCGGCGGGCAGCGCCGCGTCCGATGAGTGCTGACTAGAGGGCGTTCACTTTTTTGGTCAGACGTGAAATTTTGCGCGAGGCGTTCTTCTTGTGGATCAGGCCTTTGGCGCCGGCTTTGGCCAGGTCGCGAACGGTTGTGCCCAGAGCACTTGCCGCAGCCTCTTTGTTTTTACCGTCCACGGCTGCCAGAACCGTCTTGACTCTTGTTTTAATCGCGGACTTGGCGGCGATGTTACGTTCCCGGCGGACCTTGCTTTGACGATCGCGTTTTTCTGCTGATTTATGTGTTGCCAAAAGTATCTTCCTCCTAAACTTCTTTTTTATTAAGGTCTGGGTGTTTAACTCAATTATTTCAGGCTGTCAAGCGCAATTTATCGGGCCTGCGGGTAATGAGCGCTAAAGGGGCCGTCTCCATGATTATCTTGACAAATGGGCCTGTTCTGGTATCAACAGGCCATTCCCTTTAAATTTATATTTTTTCCGCAAGGCAACGGTCACTTAAACCATTGATGGAGATCCTCAGGGATCAAGGAGGTGAACGATGAGTGAAACCATGAAGAAAGTCGGCATGGGATGGCTGCCGGACTACCCGGATTTTCGCGACCTCACTGTAAATGACGAGAAAATACCGGCCAAACTTAAGGCGCTGGGACAAAAAGATTCCATCAAAGTTATGCTCGGAAAGACCGCGGCGGACAAGACATCGAAAACCAAGCCCAAAAGCGTCGACCTCCGGCAATGGTTTTCTCCCGTGGAGAATCAGGGCACCCTGGGTTCGTGCACAGCCAATGCCGGCGTGGGTCTGGTGGAATATTTTGAAAAACGGGCAACAGGCCGGTACATGAATGCGTCACGTCTTTTTCTTTACAAAACATCACGCAATATGACCCGCTCCAAGGGCGATACCGGCTCATTCTTGCGCACCACGATGAGCGCTATGGTCCTCTTCGGCATTCCGCCCGAAGAATACTGGCCCTATGTCGCCTCCGATTTCGATGAGGAGCCCACCGCCTTCTGCTATGCCTTTGCCCAGAACTATCAGGCGATCAGCTATTACCGCCTGGATCCCCCGGGATTAACCAAACCCGATCTTCTGGCCAGCATCAAAACCAATCTGGCGGCGGGGCTCCCGTCCATGTTCGGCTTCACCGTTTTCAGTTCTTATGAACAGGCCGAACCGGCGGGACGGATTCCCTACCCGACGGCCGGAGAGAAGAACATGGGCGGTCATGCCGTTATCGCCGCCGGATTCGACGATAAAATGGAAATCAAGAATGATGCTGCCGGAGCAAAGAAGACGACCGGTGCGCTGCTCATTAGAAATTCCTGGGGGAAATCCTGGGGCGAAGGAGGATACGGCTGGCTGCCCTATGAATATGTTCTCCAAGGACTGGCTGTGGATTGGTGGTCGCTCATCAAGAATGAATGGGTGGATACGGGGAATTTTAAATAGAGGTGTTTAGACTTTTAGACTGTAGGTTGTTAGGTCTGTAATGAAAGGCGGAAGACAGGCCGCTTGGCCCGTCTTCCGCCTTCAGGTTTTAATCTTCGAAATACTCGTTTTTCATTGTCACGGTCAGGCCGTCGCCGTTTAGCAATCTTTCAGACAGGCCTTCAATCTTGGGCAGTTCATACCCGAAGAAGTAACGGAACGTCGCCAGTTTACCCTGGTAGAAATTCGTGTCCGCTTCGCTTGGACCCTTGGCCAGCGCGTTTTTGGACACTGTGGCCTGACGCAGCCACTGCCAGCCGATCGCGATAATGCCGAAGAATTCCAGGTATACCGTGGCGTCGGCCAGGAACATCTCCGGACCTTCCTTGGCGGCAATGCCGAACTGATGCGCGGTTACTTTTTCCAGGAGCGCCACCGCCGCGGTCAGTTTTTCGGCAAACGGCCTGAGTTCCGCATCGCCTTCGGCCTCTTTGATGGCCTTGCGGACTTCCGCCAGGTACAGTTGGGCGGCTTTGCCCTTCTTCATCATCATTTTGCGGCCTAAAAGATCCTGGCCCTGGATGCCGGTCGTGCCTTCGTGAATCGGATGAATCCGCACATCCCGGTAAAGCTGTTCCAGCGGGAATTCTTCGCAGAATCCGTAACCGCCGAGGATCTGCAAACCGGTGGAACAGGACAAAATGCCCATTTCCGAGGGATAGGTCTTGGCGACCGGCGTGAGCAGCTCCAGAAGCAGGTTGTAGTTTTCGCGCTCTTCACCTTCCGTCACATGTTCGAGATCTTCATAGATGCCGCACTGGAACAGCAGGGCCAGCGACCCTTCCACAACGGATTTCTGGAACAGGAGCATGCGTTTGACATCGGGATGTTCAATAATCGGCACCTGAGGCGACAGAGGGTCTTTAGAGGAGAGCTTGCGTCCCTGTGGTCTCTCTTTGGCGTATTCCAGCGATGCGTAATAGGCCGCCGAAGCAATAGCCGTCGCGCCCAGCCCGACGTCGATTCTCGCGCCGTTCATCATCTGGAACATATAGGCCAGACCCTTATTGGCTTCGCCCACGAGCCAGCCGCGGCAATCGTCGTTTTCGCCGAAAGCGAGCTGCGTGATGGGAGCGCCGCGATAACCCAGCTTGTGATAAATTCCCGCGCAGTTGACGTCGTTGGATTCCAGTGATCCGTCTTCCTTGATGCGCTTTTTGGGAATAATGAAAAGCGAAATGCCCTTGACGCCGGGAGGTGCATCTTTAATCCGGCCCAGCGCCAGGTGAATGACATTATCGCAGCCGTCATGATCGCCCGCGGAGATAAACAGCTTCTGTCCCTTGATTTTGTAATAGCCCTGATCTGTCGGCGTTCCTGTTGTCGTGAGGTCGGTCAGGGACGAGCCCGCCTGCGGCTCGGTGAGCGCCATGGTACCCTGCCATTCGCCCGCGGTCATTTTGGGCAGGTACGTATCCTTCATTTCCTGCGTGCCGTAGGAAGCAATCAGACCCGCCGCTCCGTGGGTCAGACCATGATAAACGGAGGCGGAGTAATTGGCCGCTCCGAAAATCGTCGTCGGCAGCATGATACCGACGGTGAAAGGCAGCTGCTGACCGCCCAGATCATAGGGAAAGCTCGATGCGATCCAGCCGCCGTCTCCCGCCGCGCGCATAATTTCCCGGACTTTGGGATGAACTTTGACTTCACCGTTCACATATTCGGGCGCCTTGCGGTCCATTTCTTCGAAAAGGGGCTTGAAAAGCTCTTTGCTCATTCTCATCGCCGTATCCATGAGCATGTCGAAGACTTCCCTGCTGTGATCGGCAAAATAGGGGTACTTGAGCAATGATTCAATGTCGTTTAACTCATACAATAAAAACTTCAAATTCCGTTCGCTGATAAATCTTTCTGCCATGTTTTTTTCCTCTTTCTCTATGCGGCATACCGCAGTCCGGTTTTCATCTGCCGTCTCCCGACCGACCCGCGAAACCTTCAGTTTACAAGTAAATGCCGCCAGGCGATTTGAACCTGGCGGCATTCGAAAATCAGGATTTACTCTTCAACACGTAACTGTTTAAGAACCGGTTTACAAACTAGACCATCAGGTTCTCGACGACTGTTGCCACACCCAAACCGCCGCCGCAGCAGGAGCTGTAGCAGCCGTACTTGCCGCCTTTTTTCTGCAGTTCGCGCATGGTGAAGATGCAGATGCGCGCGCCGGATGCGCCGTTGGGATGACCGTAGGAGATCGCGCCGCCGTTGGGGTTCCATTTTTCCCAGTCAACTTTTTCGCCGGTCTGTTTTTCCAGTTCCGCGGCCACTGCCAGATTCTGCACGGCAAAGGCCTCATTGCATTCGATCACGTCCAGCTGGCTCATCTTGATGCCTGCGCGCTTGAGCGCCATCGGAACCGCGTAAGCGGGAGCGATACCCATGATCTTGGGATCGACGCCGTAGTCGCCGCCGGAGAGCCACTTGGCCCAGGGCTTGAAGCCCAGCTGTTCGGCCTTTTCTTTGGTCATCATCAAAACGAATGCCGCGCCGTCATTCCGGCCGGAGGCGTTGCCCGCTGTTACCGTTCCTTCTTTGATGAACGCGGGGGGCAGCTTGGCCAGGCCTTCCATCGTGGTTTCCGCGCGGGGGAATTCATCGAGGATGAACTCCAGCGGAGGATTCTTCTTTCCCTGGGGAACCGTCACCGGAACGATATCCTGGGCGCAGAAGCCGGAATCGATGGCTTTCTTGGTGCGCTGCTGGCTGCGGTAAGAAAATTCATCCTGAGCCTGACGCGAAATATTATACATCTTCTGCAGGGCTTCCGCCGTCAGTCCCATGTTCATGGTGGCCGGATCTCTGGTCGGCGACAAAGAATAAGCGATCGGCAGCGGAGGAATCATTTTGAAAGGTTCGGTGTTCATCGGGAAACGGCAGGGGGCCTGGCTGTAGGATTCATAACCGCCGGCGATCATGATGTCCGCCTGACCGGCCAGAATCTTCCAGGCGGCGTGATTGATGGAATCAATCGCGGAACCGCACTGCATTTCAACATAAGAAGCCACCGTGCTCTCCGGCAGACCGGAAGCCAGGACCGGCCAGCGAGCGCCGTTGATGGCCGTGCTGGGTCCGATGGCCGAACCCATGAAAACACCTTCAACCACCCCGCCCTTTTCAATAATTTTTGATCTCTGAACAAGGCCCTTGATGGCCATGCCGGCCAGCTCTTCGCCCAGAATGTTGCGCAGGGTTTTGCCGAATGTTCCAAAGGCAGTCCTAACACCATCTACGAATACAACTTCTCTGCTCATAAAACTCCTCCTATATGTTTTTTGTATTTTAACGATGAAATCGTTTTCTTGATATTGAAAGAGATTAACACCATTCAACGACACAGCTCAAAGTTATTCTGAGGCGTTATCACACCTACAGGGTCACGTCAAGGACCTTATAACGCACGTTGTAAAAAACAGCCGCTGCCGCTTAAGATGACTGTTTTCCCTTGTCATTCCAGACATTTTTCTATGTTGAACCCGCTTAGCAACCGCCGGAACCGCAGAGATGACTGACCGGATCGAACCCGCCGCCGCCGTCTTTTCAAGATACGGCGGTATCCTTCCGGAGGTCCAAAGGAAATGAAAAATAAAAAGTGGCCCCCTCGTTTTCTTTTGCTTGGGCCCAGACCCGGCCTCCATGTCGCACGATGATCCGCGAGACGATGGACAGACCGATCCCCGTGCCCTCATAATCGTCCGGACCGTGAAGGCGCTGAAAAACGCTGAACAATTTATTATAGTAACGCATATCAAAACCGATTCCGTTGTCGCGCACCCAATAGATCATCTCATTTTCCCCGGCGTAGCTGCCGGCCTCGATCCGGGCCGTATCCCGCATCCGGGTAAACTTGACCGCGTTTTCGAGAAGGTTCTTGAATACCTGTTTGATCAGCGCCGGATCGCCCACGATCGGGGGCAGCGGATTCATCTTGAAATCCAAAGACCGGCCCTGATTCGCTTCCTTCAATTCCTCCCACACCTCCCGGCACACCTCTTCCATTTTGACGTTCGATTGACTCATGGCCTGCCGGCCCAACCGCGAGAAAGCAAGCAGATCTTCAATGAGTTTGTTCATATTGCCGACATTTTCCCGGATCACGTTGAATTGGCGCTCGGTCTCCGGGTCAAATTTGTCCGCCTGTCTTTTCAAAATCATCCGGGAATATCCGTCAATAGCGCGCAGCGGGGCCCGCAAGTCATGGGAAACGGAGTAGGCAAACGACTCGAGCTCCTGATTGGCGGCCTCCAGTTTGGCCGCTTGCCGGTTCAGCGCTTCCGCCGCTTTTTTGATGTCCGTGATGTCGCGAACCACAACCACGGCGCCGGCAATGATACCGCCCTTGTCGCGAATCGGACTGAAACTGTAGCTTCCCACCCAGATTTCGCCCGTATCCTTACGCCGCAGGGCATATTCGGCGTTCGCAACCGTTTCCCCGCGCAGGGCCCGGGGCAGAGCCCACATGTCCACCGGCGCCGGGGACCCATCGGCCATGAACACGTCGAGAATATCGGGAAATTCGGCAAACGTCCGGGCGCATTCGTCTTTGCTCCGGAATCTGTAGAAGGAGGCAAAGGCATCGTTAAACTCGACAAACTGCCCCAGAGCGTCGGAAATGAAGACGGCGTCGGTCATGCTGGCCAATGCGGCCTGCAATTTGGCCCGGCTCTCGCGGATGGCCTCTTCCGCCCGCCTGCGTTCGGCCACTTCTTTATTCAGTTCGGCATTGACATCATCCAGTTGCCTGACGTTTTCCGTCAATTTTTCCTCGTTTTGCTTCAACTTCCGGTATAATATTTTTTGCGGTTTGGTCAGACTCGTTTCAATAAAAGCCAGATAAATCAGATAAAAGGAACCGATCTGAAACACATGACCGATCATGTTGGATATACCGAAAGGATCCGTATACAGACTGAAAGCCAGACCGGTGGCGACGGACAGGATAAGAGAAAACACAATGAGCCACAGCACACGGGAATCAAACGCTTCACGGTGGGCAAGCAGCGTACCGATCGATCCCAGCAAAATCAGACAAATAACATAGTCGCTCACCACCTTGAAAGGCGTCAGGCCGACGCCTTCAATGATGCAAACCGGAAAGATCTTCCAGTAGAATATCGAAAGAAAAATAAGCAACGTCATGCCGGAATAAACGGCGTACATCACGGACGTGTTGAGCCTGCGGGTTGCAAAGAGCGGAGCAATGAGCAGGGAAAGGCTGAGGACATACCGGCTGGCGATATAGAAGGCGGGGCCGAGATTGCCGTATTCGGGAAGCATGCCCATGCCCTTGTTGCCCAGCAGGTGCATTAAGTCCAGGATGGCGAAAAAGAGAAAAGCGATGCCGACATAGAGGAAATAACAGTTGTCCACCAGACGCCGTGACGTCCAGATGATTGTAAAGGCGCTGGCCGCGATGACAATGGTTACTCCATCCACCAGGCCGTGAAACAGGTTGTAATTCTGCCTGCTGATGAAGTAAATCACGGGAAGCATCGATATGAAGAGTACGGCAATGCCGTATTTGGACGGAATCGCGCGATATTTAATGATTTCGTTTCTCCTTAAGTGCCGTGATAAAGTGACTCCTGCCTCTGCTGCCAGCGAAACCATACTTACCAAAACCCCTGTCATTTTGCAATCATCATACCGAACCACACGTGCGCTCTTTAAGCGGTATCGCTTTCGGCTCAAAGCCGGTCAACGCTTTTCGCTGCCGCCGCCGTTTCACGAGCGCGGGTTCAATCGGCCATAGCTTTCTCCTCCTAATGTTCTATCATTTAATTAGGATTGCCGAATCTTCACAATGAACTCAATATTATGCGCAGACTGTTTCACGCTCGCAGGCGGATCAGTTATCTCTTTTGAGAAAGAAAGGGGACATGAAAAATGAAGAAAAAATTACAGGGTGTCTTTCTGTCGATGACGGTTTTTACGGTGCTCACGCTTTGCGGAATCATTTTTGCGCAGGTGACGCCGGCCTTGGCCGATGAGAGAGCCGATGCCCAGCAGCTGGTGGAAAATGCGAAATTCACCTTACAGAATCTGCTGGCGGATTCCAACATGGGGGTTTTGCGCGATTTAATGAAAGAGGCCAAAGGCGTTTTCATCATTCCTCAACTGCTGAGAGGGGCCTATGTGATCGGCCTGTCGGGCGGTAATGGCGTACTGCTGACAAAAGACAGGGGCAACAAATGGAACGGACCCGCCTTTTATTCGATTGGCGGCGCCAGCATCGGGCTGCAGATCGGCGGCGAAGCCTCGGAAGTCGTTTTGGTCATCATGACTGAGCGGGGAGTCAATGCTTTTCTGGCCAACACCCTCAAGTTCGGCGCGGATGCCAACGTAGCCGTCGGACCGGTCGGGATGGGCATTTCCGCCCAGAGTGCCAATTTGAGCGGGGATATTCTGAGTTTCTCACGATCGAAAGGTCTTTACGGCGGCGTGTCTTTGCAGGGCGCCGTGGTAGCCACCCGCGACGGATTGAACAGGGCTTATTACAAAGAAAAAATTGAAAGCCCCGCGGACATCCTGATCAACTCCAACGTCTCCAATCCGCAGGCGGCAGGACTTCTGGAAGAAGTCGCCAAATCCGCCAGGAAATAAAACGGGGGCCCGCAAGACATTGAATATTCTGAGACGCGTCATCGAGGCAGCCTGCCGCCGGCTGGAAGAAATCAGACTGAACCGGAACTGCGCCGGTCATCTTGCCTACTCGTATTACCGACATCCCCGTCCCGTCCGCATCATGCACTGGCTCAATGTCGTCTTCGTGACGGTGCTTCTGATGAGCGGCCTCAATATTTTCAACGCTCACCAGGCGCTTTACTGGGGCAAATCTTCTTATGCGGGCCGGCCGCCTGTCCTGGAAATCGGGAGCCGGGAAAATGATGAAGGCGATCTTTCGGGTTACACGCGCATCTTCGGCCGAGACCTGGACACAACGGGCGTCCTCGGCGCCTCCCGAAACGCGTCCGGCGAATGGGTCGACCGGGGCTTTCCCTCCTGGATGACCCTGCCGGGCAGTCAATGGCTGGCCCTGGCGCGCCGCTGGCATTTCTTTGCCGCCTGGCTGTTCGTCGCGAATGGTCTGGGGTTTGTGCTTTATGCCGCAGGCAGCAGGCACTTGTTCCGGGACCTGGTCCCGACGAAGAACGACTGGCGCGCGATCGGCAAAACGATCATCGATCATCTGCGGTTCCGGCATCCGGCGGGCGAGGCGTCCCTGCATTACAACGTTTTGCAGAAATGCGCTTATCTGGCGGTGATTTTTCTTCTGCTCCCCCTGATGATTCTGATGGGGCTCGGCATGTCACCGGCGCTCAATGCCCTTTTCACGGGGTGGGTGGACTTATTCGCCGGCCGGCAATCCATGAGGACGCTTCACTTTGCGATCGCCTGGTTGCTGGTTTTGTTTGTGATCGTTCATGTCTTTATGGTCATATCGACAGGCTTCTGGAACAACCTGCGGTCGATGATTACCGGTTATTACAAGGTGAAAGCGGAGGTGAGTCATGAGGGATGACGGCAAAATCAACCGGCGCAGCCTCGTGGCGCGCCTCCTGGCCTGCACCGGCGTCGCGCTTTTGGGCGGCTGCGAAAAACTCTCGGAAACAACCTGGTTTCCCAAGGTGCTGGGCCTGGGCGAAGAGGCGACATACAAAGCTCAGCGCCTTGTTGTGCCCCGAAAAGCAATGGCCCAGGAGTTTTCCGAGGCCGACCTTTCGCCGCAATTCCGCAGCAACGGGACGGCGATGCCGAACAATCCCGCTTATGCGGCGCTGGCGGCCGACGAATTCAGGAACTATCGCCTGCAGGTCGGGGGGCTGGTGGAGCGGCCTCTGTCGTTTTCCCTCGCCGACCTGCGGGCGCTGCCGAGCCGCACACAGATCACGCGCCATGATTGCGTCGAAGGCTGGAGTGTCATCGGCAAATGGAAAGGAGCGCGCCTCAGTGCACTCCTCGAAACGGTGCGCCTGAAACCCGGCGCCCGCTTCATTATTTTCTACTGCGCCGATCCCATGGAAGACGACGGCACCTCCCCCTATTACGAAAGCATCGATCTGGAAGACGCCTTTCATCCGCAGACCATCCTGGCCTATGATTTGAACGACAGCCCGTTGCCGATTAAAAACGGCGCGCCGATTCGGCTGCGCGTGGAGCGGCAGCTCGGCTATAAAATGGCCAAGTATGTCCTCGGTCTTCACGCCATCGACGACCTGTCCGGAATCGCGGGCGGGAAAGGCGGCTTCTGGGAGGACAGGGGATACGAGTGGTACGCCGGAATTTGATCACCCTTTGAAAAAATGCTGCGATGGCGGTTCCGGCGGCGCCGCAAATCTTTCACCGTGAAGTCAAGATATGATTGCTGAAGCGATCGGATCGGCGGCCAAAAACAGAAGATCGGGCGGGGAAACTCCCCGCCGCCCGACGCGCGAGGAAATCCGCCGGGCGTCCAATAAAAAAGTGCCTGATATTATCGCGCCCGGCCTTCTTGTCCTGTTTTGCGGAATCAATCCCGGGCTCTATTCCGCCGCCGCCGGTTATCATTTCGCGCGGCCGGGAAACCGCTTCTGGCGTGCTCTTTATGAATCGGGCTTCTCCGAGCAGCTCCTGGAGCCCTGGGAAGGCGCACTTCTTCTGCGGCACCGGATCGGGATAACCAACCTGGTCGCCAGGGCGACGGCCCGTGCGGAGGACCTTACCCCAACGGAGCTGCTCCATGGCCGGCGCCTCCTGGAACGCAAAGCAAAGCGCTACGCGCCGCGATGGATTGCGCTGCTCGGCATCGGCGCCTATCGAACGGCCTTCGGGCGCCCCCGGGCGGTCTTCGGGCCTCAGACCGAACGGATGCAAGCGGCGGGTATTTGGGTGCTGCCGAATCCCAGCGGTCTCAATGCCGGCTACCCGCTTAAGGAGCTGGTGCGGGCATTCCGCGATCTGCGCGAAGCCCTGGAGAACACGGCAACCGGACAGCCTCCCGCGGTTTAAAGAAATGCTCCCATCATTGCGGGTGTGATGATAATAACGGAGCGAACAACGCGGCGTCAACCTCCGGCCTCTTTTTTCTGTCATTGCGGGTGCAATCTTCCTTCCATCACTGACAAATCATAGAATAGTGGCGGCCCTTAAATATCCGGCCGGTCACAGCGCCTGAATCCCGTCTGCACGGGGCCGGTTATCGTGGAAGTCCTGATGCAGCCGGCGGTCACTTTCCCCGCCGCGCCGGTTAACCGATAAAGAGAAGGGCGGAGTTTTTCCGCCCTTCTCTGTCACTCACATAGGTTACTCGTTCATGGGCGGGAAGTTCAAATGTTAAGCCCGCCGCCCGTGTGCTTATTTCGCCGGTGCGGGCTTGCCGGTAGTGAAATAAGAGTGTTCCTCAATGGAGATAAACCCGTCTCTGTTTCTGTCAATTTCTTTGAATCGCTTGGACATCGCCGCCATGAATTCTTCGGATGTGATTTTGCCGTCGTGGTTCGAGTCCATGTCGAAAAGATTCGCCATCCAGAAGGCAATGCATTCGTCATCTTCAATGACGCCGTTGGCATTGGCGTCCAGTTTTTTCTTGGGGGTAGCTTTAATTTTTTCAGGGGCCAGCGCTTTCGGTCCGCACCAGAAGGCGATGTATTCCTTGGCCACCAGCACGCCGTCTTTGTCCTTGTCCATATCACCGAAAAACGCCTGCGTCGCCGCATTAAACTCCGCCGCCGTCAATTTGCCGTCCTTGTCCTTGTCGATTTCTTTGAACCGGCCTTGCCAGTACGCGGCGTGTTCCGTCACGGAAATTTTATTATCGCCGTTGGCGTCCATCTGGGAATAGACCGTCTTGGCCACGGCGGGCTTCTTCACCTCAGCCGCCGCCACCCCGGCAACCCATAATACCAGCATCAACATCATCAATACAACAAATCCTCTTTTCATCACCATCCTCCTTTTTTATAAAAATAATGAACCGCCATAAGCATGAATGGACGCCACCAACCGGCCCCCGTTTTCAGGCCCGTCACGGGTCAACTTCCTGTCTTTAATTTTCAGAATTCTGTGTAAGAATTTTAACGCATCGCGAGGCTTACCGGCCGGGCCGGATCGGCAACGTGGTTATTCTGATATTTTTAGCAAAAACTCAAGAAGATTGTTTCCAGGCCTTCAGATGGATCGGCGCGCACTTTTGGCAACGCCGGCTCCGTCTGCGGGCACCGACGCGCAGCTGATGCGGCTAAGTTGGCACGTCTGTTTGCGGCCCTGCAGAGCAGGGCACAGGGGTTTCGGACTTGCCTAACCGGGAATATTTCTGTAATGTCGGAAATATTTCATCACGGAAGGCGATGCGCGGCTTGAGAAAATCTCTCATCAAAATGGATCGGGAATTTCGCTTATACTGGAAAAACTACGTCGTTCAGAGCCTGCTCGCGTCACTCTCCGTGTTCATCGTTATTTACTTTTTAAGCATGCAGGATGCTGTAATCATCGCATCGATCGGCGCGACGACATTCATTGTTTACGCGATGCCGCAGAGTATTACGGCTCAGGCCCGAAATGTCATCGGCGGACACCTGGTCGGCCTGTTTTGCGGATTTTTGTTCTCCTTAATCCCCCATCCTTCGATCCTGTATTCCACGCTCATTTATTCGCTGGCCGTCGGGATATCCATGTTTATCATGGTTGTAACGGATACGGAGCATCCACCCGCCGCGGGAACCGCTCTGGGGATTGCGCTTTCGGGCATAACCCTGCCGGTGCTGATTGTTGTCGTGGTCAGCATCGTCCTGCTTTCCGCCATCCACCGGTTGTTCAAACCTTATTTGCGTGATTTAACGTGATGCCGCAGTCGGCAACGCCGGCTTCCGCAATCGCCTTCCGGGGGGTTCGCTGTCCCGAATACGGATGCCCCTTTGCCCTGGCGTTGCTTAACCGCGGAACCGGACGGAGACGATTTCCATCCGGTTCGAACGGATGGCCCGGCTGATCACGGCTCGCACACCCGGTTTGTCCCGGGGATTTTCAATCCGGCTGACATAAGGTGCCCAGCCGGAGAGCACCTGATCGAAAACACCGGCCGCCACCGGCTGGCCGCCCGTCGCCATGGCACAACCATTGTCCATGATCAGCACTTTCAACGGAATCCGCCGGGAAAGAGCCTCCAAAAGCCCCATGTGCCCCGCGGCCAGAAAGGCATAATCACCCGTCACCGCCCAGGCGCGGCCGCCTCCCGCGGCATGGAACCCGATCGCCAAGGGCAGACTGCCGCCATAGTAGCTGCACGCATCGATGCAGGCAAAAGGAGCGAACGCAAAAAGGGAAGACAGCCCGGTGTCGCCGCTCACGAAAGGAATTTCGGAGCGCAATTCCTGAAAAACTTCAAACACGGGAACAAACTGCGCGGCCGCCTTCCGCCAGGCGGGCGGCAGACCCTGCGGAACGGGCGGGAGGCTGGGCGGGCAAATATCCCGCCAATCTTTTCCGGCCAGTTTCGCCTCCAGAACTTTGCGCTGGTAAGGCGCCAGCGGCGGACACAGCACATGGCGCAGCGGGTCCCGCCGGTATTTCCCCTCCGGAGCCCCGAGCCGCTTGCGCGGCGTGGTCGTCGTTTGACCGATCAGCGTGGAATCGACAAACAGAACGACGGGAATGGCGAGCTTCTCCGACCAGAGAAAACATTCCAGAACGTCGTTGTAGATCGTGGCGCTCCCCGCTTTCTTAAAGGGGATGCCCGTTCCGGTCAAAAATCCCTCCAGACCGAAAATATTGTCGGAGTGCGTCCCCAGGGGGTCGTCCAGTGCAACAACGACGAAACCCGCCGTCGTCCCGAGCGTTAAAGAATCGACCACGCTGTTGGCCGCTTTGGCCAGACCGTGTGATTTCAACACAGCCGCCGACCGGACGCCCGCCAGGGCCGCGCCGTGGGCAATGGTATACGCCGTCTCTTCGTTGAAGGCATAGGAAGGTGGTGCGTGCGTGAAAGCGTTGTAAGCGTCAAAGACGTCTGTGGCGACGGTTGCCGGAACATTCGTGGTGACCTTGACGCCGGCATCGACGAGAGCCAGAGCAACGGCGCGTTCCGTCTTCTCATAGGGAGAAGCGCCGTTCGGATGCGGCGCCGCCCAGAGCGCCGAAGGCAGAATAAGACCGGCGGCCGCCAGGCCGCTGAGCTTCAAAAACTCCCGGCGCGACCGGTTGAAGTAGGTGAGTTCGGAACCTGAACCCGGATCGGCAATCATTGATTGATCATGAGGCATCATCCTTCTCCTTTGGAATCCGGCAACACTTTATTCTTATGCCGGAAGCCGCACTTGGCATGAGCCATTGTCCACTCCCGTCCTGACACATCCATCAGGGTTGAGGGGCTTCCCTGTTCCGCTCGCGGACGATCGTAAGGCCGATGAGCCGGGAAACAACTACGGCGATGTAAGCCACTCCGGCGAACTGCTCGAGCATCACCAGTGCCCGCGCCGGCGGGGTGATCGGCAGGATATCGCTGAGGCCCGTTGCCGAAAGATTCGTAAAGCTCAAAAACAGCATCTCGATGAACGTTCGCGGCCCTACAGTCGGGTGGATCCCGCCGGCAAAAGATGCCGGAGACCACGCCTGGCAAGCCGTATACAGATAAGCGAATCCCCAGGCAAGCAGCGTGAAGGTGGCTCCCGCAGCAAAGAGCTCATCGATCGTCACCCGTTCATCCCGCATCATATAGGTGATCAGCCCAGCCGCGCCATACAGATACAGGGCCGCCTCCAGGACCGCCGCCCAGATCGCCAGGTTGGGATGGACAAAAAGCCAGGACAGGAGTGACAGCAAAAGCGCCGGGGCCGCGAGAATAAACCCGACCCAGGAGACGGCGGGACTGCGGATGACGACCCAGACCACCAGCACGAGCACCAGCGTTCCGAAAGCGCCGAGCAAAACCCGTCCGCCCGGGACGCCTTCCAATAGCGCATAAAGGATCAGACTGATCAATTGTGCGGCAAAAAGAAATGCGGACGGCTGGCGGCGCGCCAGTGTTTGCAAATGCCTGGAAAAGGCATGACCTGCGCGAATACTTTCAACCATATCTGTTAACCCCCTTCGGGCAAATTTGAAAAATATTTTTCCCGTCCCTGATGACGTTCCTCACGCCGTTATGATGCGGGAAACAATCGTCTACGTCTAAATGAAACCGATCACCATGAGCACGACGGATGCGAAGCTGAGCGCCGCCCGCACAAGATTGGCGGTTTGCAGTTTCCGGCGTTCCTCTTTCAGCCGGGCCGTATCGCTCGCTTCTATGGCGTCGACCCTGGCGTAGATCGGAAGTGCGGTAGCTTTGGAGACGATCGAGGCGATCACCCACAGGATGAGCCCTGCTGCATACCACCGGTTGCCGATTCCGTAAAAAACAAAGTAAGGAATCGTGCCGAGAAACGTCATGCTGGAAACAGCAATCGCATAGGGTGATTTCAATGCCCGTGTGTGCAGCAGAGTCAGGAAGCGTTTAAACGCGGCCTCATCCAGATCATTCATAACCCCCTGGATCACCCCGGCAATAAACACAACGAATCCGGCGCAGAGGGCTGTCGGAACGAGGAGCAGAATTTCAACAAGCGTTTGAGTCGAGATGCCGTTCACGGTTTGATCTCCTGAAGTTCTATTGGCGACGGTCCACGCGTTGACGCGATAGGCCTATGCGGCCCGCGGCTTCACTCATCGGACGATAAGGTCATCCGGATATTCCAATAGAATAAATATGAACCTGCGACAAGTGGAATTTGGCAGCTCTTTACGCAACCGTTGCGCCTGCCGCGGATGGCACACCTCCGGATCTACCGGTTGATCATATTCTTCTCCAATAAATGGATGATCTCCTGCGTAGAAAGGATCGTTGCGTATTCGCCCTGCAAATTGGCGAGCGACATGGCATGCACTTCTTCGGCGGCGTGGGGCTTTCCCGAGAAATCGACTTTATCAAAGGTGGCCGTGGCGTCCGATGCGACATAGGTCTCCCAACCCAGATCGCCCGCCATCCGCGCTGTGGCCTCAACCGAATTGTTCGTAATGACGCCGCAGATCACTAAGGTGAAAATGCCGCGGCTCTTCAGCAATACCTCAAGATCCGTACCGATAAATGCATTATTAGTATGCTTCGTTAGAATCGTCTCGCCATCCCGGGGCTGAACCTCCGGCTTGAAGTCGCTGCCTTCCTGACCGGGCCGATACGTGGACGAAGGTTCTTTCGAAAAATGCCGTACGTGAATGACAGGTTCTTCAGCCTGACGCCATGCCGCAAGCAGGCGCCCGATATTCTCTTCCGCGCGAGGATTGTTTCGCTTTCCCCAGCTGGGATGATCAATCGCTCTTTGTACGTCAATGACGAGCAATGCGGCATTACGAGAAATCATATCGTCTGACCTGACCGTTATGCGGGCAGCAACGGTACACGCTGCCAGTCGGTTGATTCGAGTCTCTTTCTCTTTGGGCATTCCGGGGAATCTGCATCACGCGAAATACGGGGAAATGACATTCATTCCCGGTTTTCAGCTCTCCACGTTATGGAGCCGCCCTTATGTCTTACAAAGCCACAACAAGTGCAAGAAGGGGTATCAGGAAGAACAAAAGGATGCCGATCTTGTAAATCGCCAGGCCGGCGTAATGAATAGCGTCAAAGGCTTCAGCGGAGAGACTGAACCAGCGCAGATGCATGCCATAGAGCCAGTCATGGGCAAAAATAAAGGCGATAAACCAGATGATAAGAACCGCGTAGTTCAACCCGACGCACCAGATGAGAACGTTCTTGATTTCATTCACCGTCATAAAACACCTCCAGGACTTTTAGTCTCGATTCAGCGGCTGTTCGGATCATGTTTTGCGTGTTTGGGGATTGGATCATACCATCGTCTCCGATAACGTCTTGCAACAATGGCCAGGATAAAGCTGGAATGAAGGCAATAGAACCATAAACAAACAACGGCTGTCAACGATATTGTTGACAGCCGTTCGGGTGAAACAAACTTCAAAAAGGGGACGTTGGAACAGCGCCGG
>SBEK01000062.1:17544-19040 GCA_009668925.1 Deltaproteobacteria bacterium | reverse complement strand
GCCACCGCGCCCGTGGGCGCTCCTCCCCCCTGAGGTTTGAGGCATTTCCAGTAAAAGGAATGATTCCACACCTGAGCGGCATTGTTGAAAATCCCCGCTTTGGCGGAATCACCGGCGGAAACTTTGATGATCTCTTCGAGGGTCTTCGTCTCCAGGTCCGAGCCGGCTATCAGCTTGTTGAGATTATCGACGTAGGCCTTGTGATGTTTGCCGTGATGAAACTCCAGGGTATTCGCGCTGATAATCGGGGCCAGCGCATCTTTCGCGTAAGGAAGTTCGGGTAAGATTATCGCCATCTATTATATCTCCTTTCTGTATTATTAGGAATTAGTATAGGCAGCCTGCGCCTTTTGTCAAATGTTGGTTGGCGTCATCGGGCCGCCGCCCCGTGCCCTGAATTTGAGCCAGACGGTATTCAGAAACATGAAAACGGAAAAAATGAGCGCGGGCACGGCAGATTCCTTGTTGAAAATATACAGGGCGATGCCGCCGGCCAAACCGTAATTTTTCATGGTTCCCAGAAGCAGCAGCGATGAAACAATTGAGGAAGATATTCGATAATGCCTGCCGATCAGCACCAGAGCAAGCGTGATCAGAAAAACGCAAACAAAGGCCAGAATAGAAATCAAGGTGATTTCCATCGGCCACTGCCGGATCAGGCCGGCGTTTTGGGATGCCAAAGCGTAAAATATGATAAAAAAACAGACATCGGAAATATTCCCTTCATGCGTTTCAATCCATCTGTCCCAGTTGCGATCGACAATGACCCGGGACAAAAGGAGCGGCAGCGCGATCAGCGCTAAGGCCAGAACAATGAGCTTGTCGTAATGAATGGGAATGAATTTGAGAAATGCGACTCCGATGAGCGGCGTCAGAACAAGCGCCCCCACATACGTTCCGGCAAAACCGGCCAGCGTCATCATCTTGTCCGCATTTAATTTTTCACCGAGCGGCAGAATGATCACCGCCGGCGGCACGGCGGCGATCATCACCAGACCGATCCAGAACCTTTCATCGCGAATCAGAAAAATACTTCCCAGAATAATGAGGTTTCCCAGGATCAGATAGTTCATCACATTGCCCCAGATCGCTCCGGGAACAAGCGATCGGGGTTCCTTGAAAAATCCTCCGGGAAATCGCAGGAGTGTCATGGTGAGCGTGACCGCCAGAGCCGGCAAAACCAAATAGTAGGCCCCGGAAGCGGCCTGCGGCAGAAAGATTCCCAGGCCGATGGCCGCGATAAAAAGCAGATTCGATAATGTCGTAAAGATCCTGACCACGGACATGGCTCTTCACCTCCGCAGAATGGAAAGTTTTTTTGCCGTGAAAATCAACCACAGGAAGCAGATGTTCATGAGAACGATCATCGCCCCCGCGGGTAAATTCATCAGGAATGCAAATACGATGCCTAAAATTACCGCCAGGACGCCAAACCCCACGGAGGCCATCAGCGTCTTTCGGAAACTTACGGAAAGCTGCAATGCGGTCATGGCGGG
>SBEK01000062.1:0-17534 GCA_009668925.1 Deltaproteobacteria bacterium | reverse complement strand
AACCGCCGCTACGGCGGTCAGCAGAAAAAGAAGGATGTTGATCCGTCCCGTCCTGATGCCCATGCTCGCGGCCAGTTCCTGATCAAAGGTTACCGCGAACAGATCGTCATAAAAATAGACGACCACGGCGACGACGATGAGAAAAACAATGAAAGCAAGGAAAAGCTCGGTAGAATTGACGGTGAGAATGTTTCCGAAAAGATAGCTGAATAAGTCGACGTTAAACCCGCCGGACAGACTGGCCAGAATAATGCCCGCGGCAATCCCCAGGGAGGAGACAATGCCGATGGCGGCATCGGCATTGATCTTCCGCGATGAAGTTAATTTATAAATCGCGAGAGAGGAAAGGATGACGAGCGGCAGCGCCGCCAGTGTGACATAAAAGGGACTGACGCCGATCAGAAGGACGACGGCCACGCTGCCGAAGGTCGTATGGGCCAATCCGTCGCCGATAAGGGAGAAGCGCCGCAGAACGAGAAACAGGCCCAAAAGCGACGATACGGACGCAATCAGAATACCGGCAATGAGCGCCCGTTGGACAAAACCGTAATTGAATATATCAAGCATCTCCATCAGATGTCGCTCCCGATTTGATCGTGTTGATGACAGATCAGGTGCTGGCTCGCCGGACCGAAAAAACCGGTCATGTCCGGGGATGAACAAAAATCGCCAAACGATCCCAGGAAGATGATCTTCTTGTCCAGGTACAGAAGATTCCGGGCGTGCTGACCGATGACCCCGATATCGTGGGTCACCAGGATAATCGTTGTTCCGTCCGTCCGGCTCATTGCCCGGGTTAACGAATAAAATATTTCACGGGTTTCGGGATCAAGCGCCGTCGTGGGTTCGTCAAAGATAAGGAGTTCGGGCCGCCGCAGGAGCGCCCGGGCCAGCATGGCCCGCTGCTGCTCGCCATAGGACAGTTCTCCGATCAGACGCGACGCCAGATGGCCGATCGCCATCTTTTCCAGCGTGCGCTGAAGCGCCGCCGGATCCTTTTTGGGCAAGCCCATTTGGACGATTTCCGCAACGGTGCCCGGAAAATGAGCGTTTAAGGCGGGGAGGCGCTGAGGCAGATAACCGATTCTCCCCCATTCATGGAAACTCGCCAGCGGCTTGCCGAAAACTTCCACGCGGCCCTTTTCGGGCTTGACGATACCCAGAATGTTTTTGACGAGCGTACTCTTGCCTGAACCGTTCGGGCCGACAACGCCGAGATAGTCTCCCGCCTCCACCGCAAATGTGATGTCGCTCAGCACATCCAGGCCGTCATACCTGAACGTCAAATCGTCTACGCGGACTACCGGCATTGCATTCCCTTTTTAAGATGGACAAGATTTCTTTCCATAAGCGCAATAAAGGACACACCGCTTTGAAAATCGCTTTTGCTGATATCGTGGCCGTTAGTGAGCCTGAGGAGCCCTGCTCCGGTTTCCCCGGCAATGGTTCGGGCCAGCCGCGGCGCCGTCAGGTCTTCGAAATAAATATAGGAGAGCTTTTGCTTTTTGACTTCGCCGATCATGGTCAAAATCTGCTGCGGTGACGGTTCGGCATCCGCCGACATATTATAGGCCGCCGAGTATTCCAGGTCATATCGTTTCGCCAGATACGCGAAAGCCCAATGGCCGGCGTGAAGAATCGTGCGCGTCTTGCATTTCGACAATTGTTCCCGGTATTCTTGATCGAGCTTCACAAGCTTGCTTTTATAGGATTCGGCATTGCGCTTGTAGATTTCGCTGTTCACCGGATCCCTGTTGATCAAGGCTGCCGCGATGTTGTCGATCATCTTCTGCGCATTCGCGAAATCAAGCCAGATATGGGGATCGAACTTGGCCGTTTGCTCATTGCCGTTTTCCGGATGAGAAGACGGATGATCCGTCCGGTGCTCGTGTTCCCCGGACAGGGGGATTAAGAAAGTGCCCTGCCCCGCCTCCACGGCGAGCATATTCGTTTTTTCGGCGGCCGCGTTGATGATCTTATAGGCCCACGGCTCCATTTCAAAACTGGTGAACAGAAAAATATCCGTTTTACTGGCCCGGACGATATCATCAGGCCTTAATTCATAGTGATGAGCATCCGCTGCGGGCGGCAAAAGCATCTTGACCGAAACGAGATCTCCGCCGACATTGCGGGCAAAATCATACAGCGGAAATATGGTGGCCGTGACCTGCAGGCGGGCATCGGTTCCCCGCGTCTCGGGGCCGGGACCGCAGGATGACAGCAGTAAAAGACCGACGATCGGCGCAAGAAATAGTGTTTTGAAAAACAGAGTCACGGCCGTTTCCTTCCCAATTGATTTTGCAACCTTGTTGCACGAAGGCACCCGTTGCAAAGTCCCAAAATATTGATTTCGATGTGCTCCACGCTGAAGTCGCCAGGGGCCGCCATCAAGGGACGCGCCTGGGAAAAAGTCAGCGGCGTTAGGCAGGCAACCGTGCCGCAGCTTTTACAGCTGAAATGCGGATGCACCGGATGATCCGACGTTGCCATTTCCACATAAACCGCCCCGCCCACCGAAAGAACGTCCCGGATAATGCCCTGCTTCTTAAACAGGGAGATAATCCGGTAAACGGTTACTTTATTCACGCGCGTATGCTTTTCCAATCTTTCGCGAATGACGCCGATGCTGAGCGGTTGACCGGCTGTTTGCAGAATTTTCAGGACGGCGCGGCGCTGCGGTGTTTGGGCAATGCCCGCCTGCCGAAGCATTTCTGTCATAAGGGGTTCGGTCGGGATTTTTTTCATGATGTGCCTGTGTATCAAAATTGCAACCCGGTTGCAACACATATAAACGCGCCGGATAAACCGTCCCCGCAATGAATGCAATATTACTTTGTGAATTTCGGGCCGGAATGTTATAAAGATCCCGGACAGCTATTATCCGTCTGAAATTCAAACGCGCCCCCGGAAAGGAGGATGACTGATGAAGCCGATTGGACCATTGATGTGGGAGCATCGTCTGATTGAAAAAATGCTCGTGGCGATGATGCGTCATATAGACAGAGCGGAAGCGGACAAACGCGTCAACCCCGTGATCATCGACACAGCCGTTGATTTCGTCCGGACCTACGCGGATCGTACCCATCACGGCAAAGAAGAAGAAATTCTGTTTCGGGACCTGGCGAAAAAGGAATTGACCGCCGACCTTAAAAGAATCATGCAGGAACTGATTGACGAACACGTCTGGGGTAGAAAGACAACGGCCGGGATCGTCGCCGCCAAGGAGGCCTATTTATCGGGCGATGAAGGAAAACTGGCCGACATCATTCATTTGGCCCGGGAGCTGGGCGACTTTTATCCGAAGCACATTGAGAAAGAAGACAAACATTTCTTTTACCCCTGCCAGGAATACTTCAACAAAGACGAACAGGAAAAAATGCTCGCCGAATTCTGGGAGTTCGACCGCAAGATGGTCCACGAAAAATACAACAAAGTCTTTGAATACTACACCGGATTGTAGGGAACGGTTTCCAACCGTTCCCTGCCGATACGCAGAACAACGGATCGAGAACAGGGGGTGCAGCCCCTTGTTCCAACGGTTGGCACGATTACTGAGGCGCCGTCGTTTTGCACCGTGACCTGCGCATCAGTAACGCCAGCCCAGAAAACCGAAAGCCAGGATATTCATGAAAACCGGAACGGCATAAACGATTCCCACGGTCGTCAACTTGGCCTTCATCGTTTTGAGGCTGATGACCAGGATGGCAAAGCAGAAGAAGTGGAAGTAACCGATAAGGAAGATCAGCCAGACGCCTTTAAAAGACAAAGACCAGAAGGGATACTCCCACACCAGGTGACCGCCCAGGTTCAGCACGCATTCAATGAAAACACAGAAGATGCTGTAGCCGATAGCCCAGAACCACTTTTCCGGAACACCCAGAATTTTTTCTTTTTTGCTCTCCGAAAGGCTGTTGTAATAGACAATGCCCACGAGCAGGAACATAAACATGATTTCAATATTCCAGCCCACCATCGTCCGGAGCGCGGTATCGCCCGGTGTCGTCCAGAAAGCGGAGCGCCCCGTAACGTTCAATACCCAGCCGTTCCATGTCTCGTTTAGGAAATCCACGCCGAAGATGGTTAACCCGGCCAAAAGCGCGTTCCAATCACCGGTTTTTTTCGCCTCTTTGATTTCCCGCGTATACACATAAAAGACAATCGCCATCAGAGGAATCACGTACCATTTCAGCATGGAAAGATCGCGTAATCCGCACAGGGCCTGCCGCGTTGCTTCGGTCATAGTCGCCTCCCTGAACATGTGAACGGTGAAAATGGAAATGACGCTTTATGGGCAATCTGCGTCACTCGGGCAATTTAATCTTTTGTCCCAAACACAGGACGTCCGCATCGGTCATCTTGTTGATCCTACGCAATTCAGCAACGGTCATTTTGCAGCTCTTCGCCAGCGAAAAAAGCGTGTCGCCTTTTTTGACCGTATATATTTTCAAAGCCGCCGCGGGCTCCGGTTCGGCGACCGGGACGAGAATCTTCCGGCCGACATAGAGCGGATCGTTTATTTTCAGGTGATTCAGTTTCAAGAGCACGGCCAGGGTCGTTTCATGCCTCCTCGCGACGGCATTCAAGGTGTCGCCGCGCCGGACGCGATACGTCGCCGTTTTCCCCGAATCCGGCGCCTTCCTGACCACGGGAGCGTCGTTGTTTTCCGGCTGGGCCGCATCCGGGCTGGATGCCGCAACCGCCGTTCCCGAAAAATAACGGGCCACCGACGCCGCAACCGCCTGCGCGATTGTTTTCCGGAAGCTGCTTTTCATCAGCAGGCGTTCTTCGCCGGCATGGGAGATGAACGCCGTCTCCAGGAGAACTGCCGGCGTATCCAGCAGCTTCAGCACGCGGAAAGGCGCTTCATGAAAGACGGGATACTTCAGATGCTGCACGCGGCCCAATTGATCGAGCAAATCCGCGGCGAATGTTTTCGATAGATTGATCGTGTTGGTCTGAAACATGTTCAGGATAATCTCGTCGGACTGATTGTTGCCCTCGCCGTTGGGAACACCGCCGACAATATCGGACAGGTTCTCGTTGTTGGCCAGCAGTTTCGCGGCTTCGTTGCTTGCCGCTCCCGTGGACAGGCAATAAACGGAGCTGCCCCGGGCCTGCCGGTTTCGGGCCGCGTCGGCATGGACGCTGATAAAGAGGCTCGCATTGGACAGTCGGGCGGTATTCAGGCGCTTGCTGAAAGACACATAGTAATCCCCGTCGCGGGTCAAGACCGCGGAATATCCGGGCATGGCGTCAATCGCCTTTTTGATTTCGCGGCCCATGGCCAGCACGACATGTTTTTCGTATGTGCCGTTCTTGCCCACGGCGCCGGGGTCTTCTCCGCCATGGCCGGGATCGATCACAATCACCCTTCTTTTCACGGACGGCACGATGCGCTCCCTGACCGCCTCTATTTTGGCGGCCGGTTCCACGATAATGTCCACGACGATGCGGTCAGGCTTATCCAGAATTTGCCTGAGCTTGAATACTTCGGTGGTCAGATATTCCGTGAGGACGATTTCAATCTTGCAGGTATGATTGTCCGCCGTCGAAAAGATGATTTTGCTGATGCCGGGTTTTCCGACCATTTTTTCGCCGGACAAGGACGGATGAAGCGACGCGCCTCTGAATTCCAGAGTCAGCACGTTGTCCCTGAGGTAAAACTGATAATCCGGTTCGGCGCTGAGATCGAACACAACGCGCGTGTGATCGGGTGCGGCCCAGTGCCGGACTTTGGATATTTCAGTCGCCGCGTATCCGTGCGCAGACCACGCCACCAGGATAAAAATCGCCAGGCCGTATACGATGCACGTCTTTCCCCTTTGCACTGCTCGAGACATGGCTGAAAAGTAACAAATTTCCGGGTCAACTGCAAGGAAAGGATTGAGATCTCCCCGGCGGCGACGTGATTCGCAGGTCATGGGTCGGATTGCATTAACCGGATGTGGACCCGTAACCCCGGCCGCAGAAGAATCACCGATAGCGGCGCGGTGATTGATCCGCGCTCGCGAAAATCAGTTGACAAGCTCTTTTGTAAATGCCATTTGTGGGCGCATCCGTAGCAGGAAACAAGGAATGACCATGCAGAACAACCGTTTCAAAGAGGCGCTCCTGGATCCGGCCGTATTCCCCGTGACCTGGGAACTGGTGCCGGGAAGAGGCGCGAAAGAAAGCACGCAGGACCGGGCCCTGGCCCAGGCCGCCCAGGCGGCGGCCGGCGGGAAGGTCCAGGCCCTGACGCTCACCGACAATCCGGGCGGCACCCCGGCCATGTCGGCCGATTTCATGGGCGTTGAAATTCTCCAACTGGGCATCGAACCGCTTGTCCACTTCACCTGCAAAGACAAGAACCGCAATCAGATTGAAAGCCAGCTCTATGCCCTGGATCGGACCGGCGTCCGCAACCTTCTGGTCATGAGCGGTGACTACCCCGTATCCGGATACCACGGAAGACCCGCCCCGGTTTTTGATCTGGATCCGGTTCACGTTCTGCAACTGATCAAAGATATGAACCGCGGACTTGCGTATCCGGGAGTCAAGGGGGTTGTTCGCCACCAGCCGAGTGATTTTTTTGCCGGCGCCGTCGTCTCTCCCTTCAAAGCGACGGAAGCGGAACAAATGAGCCAGTATTTCAAGCTGCAGAAGAAAATCGAAGCAGGTGCGCAATTCATCGTTACGCAACTGGGATATGACGCCAGAAAATTTCATGAAGTGCTGCTTTTCATGAAGCAAAACAATTTCAACGTCCCCCTCATCGGCAACATTTACATTCTCCCGTTCGGCGCAGCCAGGATGATGAACCGCAATGACCTCCCCGGCTCCGTGGTGACCGACAAACTGCTCGCTCAGCTGGATCAGGAGCGCAAGGATCCCGACAAAGGCGAGGGGGCCAGAATCCTGCGGGCCGCCCGAATGTATGCGATCATGAAAGGCATGGGATTTGCCGGCGTCCACATCGGCGGTCACAACATCGCGTACGGACAGGTGGAGGAAATCATCCGCCTCGGGGAAACGCTCGCCTCCGAATGGCTCCACCTCATCCAATATTTTGATTATCCGATCGATAACGGGTTCTATTATTTCGAACGCGACCTGGCGACAGGACTCAACAGCGCCAAGCCCGCGCCGCGTCAGTCCCGGCCGCAAGACGCCGCCGTCGAATGCTCGTACGGGTTTTCCCGGGCATTCCACCGTCTGATGTTCGAACCGGGGAAAAAACTCTACGGCATGATGAAAAAATTAAGCCACGGCGTGCAGGGCTCAAAGCTGGAACGTTTCTTTCACAAGACGGAGCATCTCGGTAAAGTCATGCTTTTCGACTGCCGGGACTGCGGGGATTGCGCGCTTGTCGATGTCGCCTACCTGTGCCCCATGTCGCAGTGCCCGAAAAACCAGCGCAACGGCGCCTGCGGAGGAAGTTTTCAGGGCTGGTGTGAAGTCTATCCCGGAAAGAGGAAGTGCGTTTATGTGCGCGCCTACGCCCGTTTAAAAAAGCACGGAGAAGAAGCCGGGTTGGGAGCGCAGATCATCCCTCCCTGCAACTGGGACCTTTATCAGACATCCTCCTGGCTCAACTACTACCTGGGAAAAGACCACACCTCCAGGAAGCAGCCGCAAAATTCTCCCGGGAAATAAACAGGCACTTAAAACAGCTCTTGCCCGTTCTTTGAACATCACAGAATTTATTCATTGAAGATTACGCCGGGATAGTGTAGAAACTCCCCGCGTGGGCAATTAGCTCAGATGGATAGAGCGTTGGCCTCCGAAGCCAAAGGCCCTGGGTTCGAATCCCAGATTGCCCACCAAGCCATCATCCCGGTATCAGGGAATCCACCCCCCGCCGCCATAGAAACGGTGTCGCAATCGCCTTTTCGTCATGGCGAGCCCTCGCAGACATCGACGGAGGGAAGGCAGTTTCCCTGCGCATGCCGGGTGGCATCGCTGATCCCTCCTCAACGTCACTTCGAGGCGATTCTACCCTAAAGGGCACGCGTCAATCGGCGTGGCCATCTCAAGATTTAGCAATTGATTAGATTACCACGTTCAGGGTCATAAATTCGCAATGACGAAATAAGGTTGCCACAGCCGGACTTAAATTTGCGTCCAATGACATGGTGAGCAGCAGGAGATTTTGTTTGCTAACGTTCCGGTTCAGGCGTCTCGCGGCCGCTTATGGATCAGTTTTCACGGGAAGCCACGGCGCAATTGTTTTTCAGACTTTCCTGGGTCATCTCATCGACGATTTTCTGTTGCGACGAGATTTCGCGCCGGGCAAAATGGGGATTGGTCCTGCCGTATTTCTTTTGAATAAACGAAATGGACTCCCGCGCTCCCTTCAGATGCAGGGCTATGTTGCCGCATTTATCGAGTCCCCAGCGGGCTTCGATCGAATCTCCGGGATCGGAGGACAGCCATTTGGAATTTTCGAAGACGTAACGCAACGTCACGAACCGGTCGGGAGAAATCGGCAATCGAATCTCCCCCATTTTAGCAAGAAGGGCATTCCGGTCCAGATGGTGCCTGCAGATGATGTCTTCCAGATGCTCCACCAGGACACCGACAAATTCATCACGGTCGGAGGTGCTGTACATTTCCCAATACCGTGAACCTTCCGGACAGCGAACATCCCGGCATTTTTTCCCGCCGTCGAGAACGATGGGTATTCTTTCGTTCAATCGGCACGTGAGGGTGCTTATGATTCTTTCCGCCCGGTCGCCGGGATCATGACCTTTCGGGTCGATACGCTTCCCCACCGCTTCGAAGTAATCGGCGTAGCCTTTGCTGAAGGCCGCCGAATACTGCTCCTCGGAATAAAAGGGATGTTCCTTGACCGGAAGATAATGCCAGGCGTCGCCCGTTTTGACCGGCCACCGGAATTTGACAAAACCGGAAACGCGGTCCCGGCCGGGTTCGAGGAACGCGAAATTTCTGAGAAGCAGCCTTTGGATCCTTGTCGGCAGATTGGCCTCCAGCGTTTGGATCGGGTGCGCCGTACTGCCGTCGGAAACGATGCGGCAAACGATGCCGGTATGGTCGCCGGGAATGAGAAACATCGTTCCGGCCCTCACGGCGTCCGGAGAGACATGGATCGGATAGGTGTCCGCAGGCATGGTCCGCGTCGACGTCCGGTAGATCATGAACAAGAGCGCCGCCCGGAACCGGCGGTCTTTTTCCCATTGCTCATCCGTGGGAAGATGCTTCCAGTCCGTGGACCAGTGGCCGATCAACCGGTTGTCCGCGGTCCGCGCAGCGGCCGGCAGATGGTGCGTTCGCGCATAAATCCAGCGCAGCGCGTAAGGCACGTCGGCGCAATCCACACGAATGCCGTGACGGATGAAAAATTCTTCCGTCACATTCGTTTCTATCCACCGGCTGTAATTATTTTCCTCCTGAACCGTCCAGCGGCGCTCACCCACCTTCCATAGCTGAGAATCAGACTCGCGCGAGCCCGCGCCCAATGACGGCGTCGCCAGCAATACCCATACTGCAACGCATATCATGATCCGGCAAAAAGAAACCATTTTGAAATCCTGTTCTCTAATATTTCATGGAAACGTCTGAAACAACACCATGGCCCCTCTATTACACCCGTTTCCAGAAAACAACAAAAATTCCCCGCCGGCGATGACGTCCGTCACAAAATCCCATATTCGGCGCCTGGAACATCTTTTGATAAAAAACAGTTTAACCCCTTCCGGAGATTTATCGAGAGCTTTGCAGAACTCTTTTTCTCGTCATTCCGGCGAACGCCGGAATCCAGGAAAGGCTTGGGAATACTGGTACCGGCCTGCGCCCGTATGACAAAGGGGGCTGAATGTATCGGGTTGTGCAAAGGTTCCTTATCCTCACATCGCTCAGGCGCTATTCCGTGCAGTTGTTTTTTATACTTTCTCCAATCATCGCATCGATGATTTTCTGCTGCGTCCAAATGGAGCGTTCCGCGAAAACGGGATCCTTTTTGCCGTACGTTTTTTGAATAAAGGAGATGGATTCCCGGGCGCTCTTCGTTTGGACCGCGACCATGCCGCATTTGTCCAATCCCCAGCGGGCTTCAATCGAGTCCTCGGGATTGGAAGACAGCCACTGGAAATTCTCGAATACATACTTGAGCGTCACAAACCGCCCGGGGCTAATCTCCAACCGAATCTGCGCCATTTTGTCCAGAATGGCGGCGCGGTCCAGGCGATTCTCGCTGATCATTTCATCGAGAAAAGCCACGACGACGGCGATAAACTCATCGCGGCCCGGCGTTGAGTAGATTTCCCAAAAACGCGACCCCTCCGGACAGCGGATTTCGTGACATTTCTTATGACCTTCGAGGACGACCGGTATCCTTTGGCTCAACCGCCGCGTAAGGGTTTTGATAATTTTTTCCACCTTTTCATCAGGATCGTAGACTCGCGGATCGATCCGCCTGGCGATGGCCTGGAGATAATCGATATACCCCGTGGTGAAAGCGGGGGCATACTGCTCTTCGGAATAAAACGGATGTTCCTTCTCGGGAAGATAACGCCACGTTTGCCCCGTCCGGACCGGCCAGCGGAATTTGAGCAAGCCGGAGATTTCGTCGCCCCCGGGGTCCGGCATGATGAGGTTTCTCAGATGCAGCCTCTGGAGCCTTGCCGGCGAACCCGCTTCCAGAGTCTGCACCGGATGTGTTGTGCTTCCGTCCAGCACGATCCGGATAACAATGCCCGCGTGATCTTCCGCAGCCAGAAAAACGCTCCCGGCGTTCACGGAATCCGCGGCAATTCGAATGGGATAGGTATCCGCGGGAAGGCTTCTGGTCGACGTTCGCGACAGCACAAAAGTGAGCGCGGCCCGAAAACGGCGGTCCTTGTCCCAACTGGCGGCTGTCGGAAGATGAGACCAGTCTTTCGACCAGTGTCCGATCAACGGACTGTTAAAAGGGCTGGCCGCCGCCGGCAGATGCGCGATGCGCGCGTAAATCCAGCGCAGCGCATAGGGCACATCGGCGCAGTCCACGCGAATATTATGGCGCATGAAAAATTCTTCCGTAATATTGGCTTCTATCCACTTGCTGTATTTTTCTTCCTCCTGAAGCGTCCATCGGCGTTCGCCCACCTGCCACACCTGGGCATCAGACTCACGAAGATCGCCGCAAAAGGCAGAAGACGCCCCAAGCCAGCAGGCGGTGACAACGATAATGATCAGGCGAAAAGAAGCCATTGCATGTCCCTGGGTTGGAGATTTCAAATACCATTTCCGCGGACTGGCATCCGGCAAACCGGGTTCCGACCGCAAATTCCCTGAATAAAATATGCGCATTCCCCGGGATAATCAAGAGACAATCAGGGCAGGAAAACCCGCGTGGCCGGGCATCCACGAAACACAACCGGCAGGGCGGAAGCCCCGTACGCCCATCGCTCACCAGCATACGGCAGCCCGGCAAAACGGTAGGCTTAAGCCGGATCGGTGATGCGGAAATATTGCCTTATGCGACGGCCTGTGATACTTACCCAAGCAAAGAATTCGGCGGCCTGGCCTTTACGTCGGGAAAAGGACCGCCAAATGCCGGAAGACTTCGCTCCCACAAACGGGGTTTCATAAGATGGCGCTGCACGATAAAGAAAAGAAAGAAGTCCTGGATGCCTGTCTCTGGCTTTCCGCGCAGGGATTTTTCGGCTCGCAAAGAGGCTCCGGCGGAAATGTCTCCGTCCGCGCGGGCGCTCAGGCGATGGCCATCACGCCGTCCTCCGTCAGGTATCAGGAGATGGCGACGGACGACATTTGCATCCTCGGCCTGGACGGCTCACCCGTTGATGTTAAACCCGGCCGCAGACCCTCCATGGAATCCGCGATGCACGGCGTTATTTACCGCCAAAGAAGTGACGTGAACGCCGTGGTCCATACCCACCAGCCGTACGCCAGCGTTTTCGCCGTTCTGAATCTGCCGATTCCCGCTTTATTTGATGAAGTGGCCTGGACGCTCGGCTCCACCATTAACGTCATCCCCTATGCTCTTTCGGGAAGTCCGGAACTGGCCGCCAACGTGGCCGCCCGCCTCGCCGACGACGCCGGCGCGTATATTATCCAGAACCACGGCATCCTGGCCCTGGGAGCCGATCTCGACCGGGCGATGCACAATGCCGAGCTTCTGGAAAAGGTCGCGCATATTTACTGGATGGCGCTTTCCACCGGACAGCCGGTCAGCACGCTGCCGGCCGCCGCCATCGTCTATGCCGAGGCGAAGCGCCGGGAAAATCCTCCGGCAAAATAGCGTCCGGCACGGGGGTTACTGAGGCACGAGGCGCGGCAATTCTTGGTCCTCTTTCGGTCATTGCGAACACGAAGTCCGCGGCGATCTCTTAAGTTGACGGATACTTGAGATTAATACCACCACTCTGATCCTCACAATGTTGCAGCAATACTTCAGGCGCCGGCCGGTGCGGCGCTTGGGCCGCGGCCCTCCCGGAGCGCAAAACCGGCGAACAATCCGCCCAGCATCCGGCCGACATCCGTCAACTGGAGAATGGTGACCCTGTCCAGAAAATCCAGCCGGGCGCGATTGGCTTCGCTGAAGATCACGCCGGCCGCGTCGGCAAAGCATTTATTGTTCTGGACGGCCGCATCGATTTGATGGCTCTCATTCGTTTGCCAGAAGGCGTCCATCAATTCCGCGCCGAACTGATCATACAGATAGTAGAATAGCGCATTGTGCCTCTTTCTCGCCCGCTCGATGTAGCCCGGCAGCTGACCCGCTATTGGCAGTCCCGACGCCCGGCCTTCCCTCGCCCCCTTTTGCAGGGCCAGACCGAAAGCATCAAGCCCCTCCCGGAAACGCCGTTCGACATAAATCTCGTAGCTTTGGTGCAGGGTGGATGCGGTCCGGAAAATCTTGCTCCTGTTCAGAAGGTTGCTAAGCAGAAAAAAGCCGGGCATGACCTTCACATGAAAAGGCGCGCCCAAATCCGCAAGATAGTGGCCCGCCCGCGTCAGATAGCGCCAGCCCCAGTAGGGGTTGCCATTTTCAAACGCAAGCGCGGCCAGGTCTTTGTGGACCCGGAACGATTGCGGCGCGATGCCATAGGTGCTTCCGAGCATCCGGAAATGCATGTGTCGCCAGCCGCGCGATCCGCCGGCCATTTTTTGATTCTTATGCAGGAGCAGGTCTTCGTCCACGTAATAATCTGGTTCGGTGCTGTAAAGAACCAGCAGTTTCCAGGGCTCGATGGCTTTTCCCGGCATAACGACGTGAGCGAAATCGCCATTTCGTTTTTTGTGGTCAAAGGCTGTGAACGGGTCCAGCTGCCGGCGCTCCTGATAGCTTTCTTTGTAAATGTCGACATGCCGGGGACCAATCGGCCATTGGCTCCCGCCATATCGGGGATTGGCCGTAACCGGAACGGGCGCAAGAGCCATCAGTTCTTCAATGACTCCGACGGTGTAATAGGTAATGTACTCGTGGGCAAACCAGGGCGCCCAGGCCGAGGCGAGGTTGGGGTCGGTGTGAAGATCATGCTTCGGCATATCTAATCCTTATCAAACGCGGAGGTATTTCTGCTTTTTTTTCCAGCGGATATCAGGCGAAAGAGTTCCGCCGGGAAAAGGCTGGGAAACGATACACTAAATTGCGGACTTTTAAAATCTCTTTCCCGATTCACGGCAAATTTAACCCTTGATTTTCCAATGATCCTGGTATAGAAGGCGTCAACACTACGAATAAGGACTCCCCTTGCTCCTGAAATAAATCAGGGGCTTTAGAGCCGAAAGGAGGAAATTTTGAAAAGATACGAAGTTATCGCTATTGTCAAAACGGATGTTCCGGAAGAAGACTTAACCGCTATTATGGACCGGTCTTCCAACATCATCACCGACCGTAAAGGGGTCATCGCCAAAGCCGAAAAATGGGGCAAACGGCGGCTGGCTTACGAAATCAACAAACAAAAAGACGGGTTCTATTTTTTCATCGACTACGCCGGTGACGGTTCCATCGTGGCCGAAATGGAAAGAAATTTCAAAATCGACGACCGGATTTTGAAATTCATGACCGTGACCAAAGAGGGCGCCGTAACCCGTGAGGGGATGGAGGCTGAAGTTGCCGCCGCCGAAGTGAAGCGAACCCAGATCCGCATTGAAACAGACAACCAGACAGCCAACCGGGATGAAAAGCCGGCCGGCGACGCGAGACAGGGCAGGCCGACGTTCAGAAAGACCATCACTCGCGAAGAAAATACCCCGAAAGGAGAATAACCATGGCTATTACGAACGGTGAAAGACCCTCACGTCCGCCCCAGAAGAAGTTTTTCCACAGAAAGAAATTCTGCCGCTTCTGCACGGACTCCAATATTAAAATTGATTACAAAAACCCGGTCATTCTCAATAACTTTGTCACGGAGCGCGGTAAAATCATGCCCCGAAGAATTACCGGGAACTGCGCGTATCATCAAAGAGAACTGACTGTGGCCATTAAAAGAGCCCGCACCATCGCCATCATGCCTTTTGTCACTGCCGAAGGCCGCTAGATCTTTTCGTAAGCCCGGCCGGTTTTGTCCCAGCGGATGAAAACCGGCCGGTTTTGGTTTTATCCACGCACGTATAAATGAAACCGGCAACCTCACACCAAACTGCCGAGGCAGGAAATGAACGTCATGATAGCGCGGCAAGCGACAGAGGATTAATGCTCGCCGTGCCCGGGCAGGATCCAATCCATTATCTATTTTCAACGCAAGGTATCTTTCTTGGCAATTTTTAACGCATTCTCCGCAAAGAGCCCGTTTATCAGGCTGTTGCTCATCATTACCTTCTTTCTGGCCGCCTCTCTGCTTCCCTTTGTCGGTTTGATCTTTCTTGCCGCGCTGCCGCTCGTTGTGTTTTTGCTGGGCATGATCAATGATCCGATGAAAACGCTGATTGCCCTGCTTTCCGCGCTGTGCATTACGGCGATCATCCTTTCGTTGATGCACGACGTCCTGCCCGTCGTTACCCTGGCGGCGATGGGGCTGGCCGGAGTCCTGATGACCCGGGCGGCGGTAAAAAATTACTCAATCAACGCCATTATTCTCGTGCCTTCTCTGGCCATCGGGGCCGCCATTGCCTTTTATTTCATATACGGCGCGATCCAGCTTTCCATCAGCCCCTGGCAGCTCGTCGGGAAGCACATCGCGGAAGCCGTGGACATGAACATAAAGCTTTACGGCCGATTGCCTCTGGACCCCGGCGAAATAAAATCACTTAAAGAGAGCAAGCCGGAAATCGTTCAACTGTTTACCGGAATCTTTCCGGCTGTATGCGTCATCGCGGCATTATTTACCATTTGGATCAACCTGTTGATCGGCAACAGAGTGCTGCGCAAAGCCGGCATTGCCGCGGCGGCATTATCCCGGATGTCCGAATGGAAGGCGCCCGGCTGGCTGGTGTGGTTTTTTCTTGCGGGCGCAGGATTATGCTTCATCCCGCAGACTTACGCCAGATCCATCGGCATCAACCTTCTCTTAATGGCATCCTTCGTTTATCTGCTGCAAGGCCTTGCTATTGTTAGTTTCTTTTTTCAGAGCAGAAACATCTCCATGTTTTTCCGCTGGCTCACTTATTTTTTAATTGCGATTCAGCAAATTCTTATGATAGCAATAGCGGCAGTGGGGTTCTTCGATATTTGGATTGATTTTCGTAAATACTTCCGGAAAGATCAGGCGACAAACTAATATACATCATTTACTGCATACAGGAGGTTTCCCATGAAGGTTATTTTGAAGCAAAACGTACCTTCTTTAGGCAAAGCCGGCGATTTGGTTAAAGTCAATGACGGTTACGCCCGCAACCTGCTTATTCCCAAAGGGCTGGCTATCGAGGCGGACGATAAAAACATTAAAGCTTTTGACATCGAAAAAAAGAGCATCCTGCAAAAAGCTCAGAAGGAAAAAAGCCATGCCCAGGATCTGGCGGCACGCCTGGCCGGCATTACAGTCACTTTATCGCGCAAAGTGGGCGATCAGCACAAAATCTTCGGTTCGGTCACCTCTAAAGATATTGAAACCGCTCTTAAGGAAATGGGCTTCGACATCGACCGCAAAATGATTGTCCATGATGAGCAGATCAAATCGCTGGGAGAATTTAAAGTAAGGGTCAAGCTGGCCACGGGTGTAGATACGGAACTGAAAGTGAATGTCGTCGGCGAAGAATCATGAAAGACATCGATCCGTCCTTATATAAACTTCCCCCGCAGAACGTCGAAGCGGAGCAGTCCATTCTGGGAAGCATTCTGCTGGAAAACGGCTCCATCAACGCGGCGCTCGAAATCATCAACAAGGGCGATTTTTACAATGAAGCGCACCGGAAAATCTTTTCCGTGATCGTGGAGCTTTCCGACAGAAATGAGCCTGTTGATCTGATTACGCTCAGCAATGCCCTGAAAGACAAGCAGCTTCTGGATTCGATAGGCGGCACGGCTTACCTTGCATCGCTGGTGGACAACGTCCCGTCGGCCGCGAACGTCGCCAACTATTCGAAGATCGTCAAGGAAAAAGCGATTCTGCGCGGGCTCATCGGATCGGCCACCGAAATCATCAACAGCTGCTATGAGACCGGTTCGGATGTCGACCAGGTGCTGGATAAAGCCGAGCACAGTATTTTTGAAATTTCCGAAAATAAGGTGCGGCCCTCCTTTTATCCGATCAAGGACATCGTCCGGGAAAGCTTCCGGGCCATCGAAGATCTTTTTACCCGCAAGGAACTCATCACCGGCGTGGCCACCGGATTCGACAGAATCGACGACATGACCTCCGGACTGCAAAATTCCGACCTCATTATCATCGCCGGCCGCCCGAGCATGGGTAAAACCGCCTTTGCTCTGAACATCGCGCAGCACGCCGCACTCGAGACGCAGACGCCTGTGGCGATCTTTTCGCTCGAAATGTCCAAAGAGCAGCTGGCTTTCCGAATGCTCGCCTCTGAAGCCAGAGTTGATTCGCAGCGCCTGCGCAAAGGGTTCCTCGGAGAAACCGACTGGCCGAAACTGACGACGGCGGCGGGCCGGCTCTCGGAGGCCCCGCTCTACATCGATGACACCCCCGCGATTTCCGTTTTGGAAATGAAGGCCAAGTCCCGCCGTTTGAAGGCTGATCAGGGCCTGGGCCTGGTCGTCGTAGACTATATCCAGTTGATGCGGGCCGGCGGGTATACGAATTCCCGCGAACAGGAAATATCGGAAATCAGCCGATCGCTGAAGGCGCTGGCCAAAGAACTCAAAGTGCCGGTCATTGCTCTGTCCCAGCTCAACCGGAAAGTGGAAGACCGTCCCAATCGCCGTCCGCAAATGGCGGACTTGCGCGAGTCGGGCGCCATCGAACAGGACGCGGACGTTATTGCTTTTATCTACCGGGATGAAGTATACAACAAAAGCGATGACAACCCGGATAAAGGCGTTGCCGAAATCATTATCGGCAAACAGCGCAATGGTCCCACGGGATCCGTGACACTTGCCTTTCTGGATAAGTTCACGACTTTTGAGAATCTGGCTCGTCCGGACGGCCAGTCGTCATAGCGGATTTGTCGTATTCATACAGCATCATGAC
>SBEK01000061.1 GCA_009668925.1 Deltaproteobacteria bacterium | reverse complement strand
CCGTAGAATCGGAGCTCATGAAGGAATACCGATTGAAGTTTGTCGCATCCTGTAGGTCATCAGACAGCGCTGCGATATTTACGCCAATGACTTTATATTTATTGGCCACCTCGTTGATGATCTTCTGGATATTACTGCCCGTAGTGCCCAGCAGCACATGGACCTTCTCCTGGAGGACCATGCGTTCACAGATCTTCTTGCCCTGATCCGGTTTGGACATACTGTCCGCCTTATACAAGGCTATCTTCTTCTTTTTACCGTCGACCAAAATGCCGCCGCGCTGATTAATATCGTAAGCAGCAAAAGTCACGCAGGCCCAGGCCAGTTCACCATTCAGTGCTCCGGGACCTGAAAAGGGCCAGACGACGGCAATTTTGACTGTGTCACCCTTGGGATTCACCCATTTTGCTGGATTAAAGCCGCTCATATTACCCATTTTACTGACATCAAATTTCGCGTTCGGCTTGGACCACGTTTCAAATGCATCCGATTTAACCGCCTTCGCCTTCTTTTCCGCTTTCTGGGCCATGACTGCAGACGGGCCATAGAGTGTCAGACAGAAAATCGAAAAAACACACAAAAAAACTAACACGCTCTTACCTGTACATCTCATCTTGGATCTCCTTCTTTCTTTGTTTTCTAAAACGTTGCTTGTTCGCAATGGCGGTCCTCCTGTCGCCTTAATTAACTTTCGTTCCATTAACATCAATATTGACCGACTTGCCGCTCTCGAGCATAAGGGTGTGATCAAATAGCCCAAGAGACCTTATTCCCCCGAGGATGAGCAGTGCCGTGTCGCTTCCGTGCATCGGGATAGATACCGTATTCCACTGCAGGATTAAGCTGAAGCCGTTCGGTTCAATTTTTTGAAAACAAACCGACGCCAATCCCAATTCCTTATTCTTTTGGACGGACTCTGCCATTTCCAGTAGTATTTCAGTTACTTCCTTTTCCTTTCGAGGATGAGTCCTCAATCTTATCTCCTCCAGCCACCTCATGCCCTCTATTTAGCAGAAACCATACCAAAACAAATCTCGTGACATATCCACTATTTATAATGATACGCCGGCAGCAATTACCAATATATGGCAGAATGCGCTTGACAAATATGGTGCTTTCATATGAAATTGACTTATGTGACAGATGGAAAGAAGACTGTATTATGATCGACGAGAATGAATTTTTCCGGGAGGTTTCGATTCGCATTTGCGGAAGTCTGGAGATCGGCAAGGCACTGCTATCGTGTTTTGAATATGTAAGCACGGTCATGCCCGTCGATGAATTAATTATCATCATCTACGACGCCAAAATTCAATGTATTAAGAATATCGCAACGGTCGATGCGCAGGGGGTCCACCTCAGCGCTGAAGAAATCCCTTTGACGCCCGCGCTGCCACCGGAGTCCGAAGATGCCGAAAAATTTCCGCGGGTCAGGAAGTTGGACAACGCCTCGGGAGATCCCATCATACGGCATCTGGCGGGACACAGAAAATGGCCGCCTTCTTCGGTGCTTGTCAATCGCCTGATTATAGACGGCAAATACGTGGGATCTTTTCTTGCTTTGGTCAGGGGAGAGGCAAAATACACGGACGAACACCTGAAAGCATGGGCGTTGGTCAACGAGCCGGCTGCCATTGCCGTTGCCAATCACATACAATATCGTGAAGTCATCAGAGTCAAAGACCTTCTGGCGGATGACAAAAACTATCTGCAGAATGAATTACGTAAGGACATTGGCGGAGCACTGGTAGGCGCTGATTTCGGCATGAGGGAAGTGATGGACAAAGTGCGGCGCGTCGCTCCCATCATGAGTCCTATTCTTCTCATCGGGGAGACCGGCACCGGAAAGGAAGTCGTCGCCAATGTGATTCATGAGCTTTCCAACAGAAGCAACGGGCCACTCATCAAAGTGAGCTGCGGTGCTATTTCGGAGACGCTTATCGACAGCGAACTTTTCGGACACGAAAAAGGAGCCTTTACGGGGGCTATTGCGCAAATGCGCGGCCGGTTTGAGCGGGCGGACGGAGGAACGATCTTCCTTGATGAGATTTCGGAACTGCCTCCCCAGGTGCAACTCCGGCTCCTGCGCGTGCTGCAGGAAAAAGAAATTGAGCGTGTCGGCGGCCAGGAAACCATTAAAGTCAATGTGCGCGTCATATCGGCAACCAACAGGGACTTGGCAAGCCTCGTCGAGAAGGGACAGTTTCGGGAAGACCTCTATTTCCGTTTGAATATCTTTCCTATCAAGGTCCCGCCGCTGCGTGAAAGGAAGAACGACATCCCCATTCTCGTCAACCATTTTATCCAGAAGAAAGCGCAAGAAATGGTGCTGTCCGACGTGCCCACTCTCTCCCCGGGCGAGATCGACCGGCTGATGCAGTATGAGTGGCCCGGCAATGTGCGCGAACTCGAGAATGCAATAGAAAGAGCGATCATCCTGGCCAAAGGCAAATATCTGACGTTTGGTAATATCATCGACGTTGAAACGCCGTCAAGCGAGCGGGCAGCGTCCAACGCGGCAGCAACGCAGCGTCTTGATGATGTGGAAGCGCGTCACATTGAAGCCGTTCTGAATAAGGCAGGGGGACGGGTAAACGGAAAAGGAGGCGCAGCTGACTTACTCGGCATAAATCCAAACACACTTCGGCACCGGATGAGAAAACTGGGAATTCGTTTCGGCAGAAAATAGTTTTCACAATTTCCTTTTCGGGGCCACACCGCCTCGCCTTTATTTTGTCTCGCTAGTTCTGTACCGCACAATAAAAAAGGCAATTCGTTAACTACTCGAATTGCCTTCTGTATTTTGGTGAGCCCTGTCGGGATCGAACCGACAACCTACTGATTAAGAGTCAGTTGCTCTACCAGCTGAGCTAAGGGCCCTCTATGTAAAGAACATTTTTTATACTTTCTATTCTGGTACGCCCGGTAGGATTCGAACCTACGACCAACAGATTCGAAGTCTGCGACTCTATCCAGCTGAGCTACGGGCGCGTCGTTTCCAATCCAAAATGGGGTGAGTGAAGGGACTTGAACCCTCAGCCTCCGGGGCCACAACCCGGCACTCTGACCAATTGAGCTACACCCACCATTATCGCCTTGGTGCGCCTGGAGGGATTCGAACTCTCGGCCCACGGATTAGAAGTCCGTTGCTCTATCCAGCTGAGCTACAGGCGCATTCTTGACCTGCACCAAAAAAGAAACAGCCTAATATCCCCTCTTCCTTTTTTTGTCAAGATTAAAAGCTCTGATAATTTTATTTTACCTCACGTAACCGGCAATCCCTTCAAAACGATAGCCTCTTCTTACACCGGATGCGGCTTTGGGGTTCGTTGAGAAATAGTGCCTTCCGGTTGACGGATTGAACCAGCGATACAATTCCCGGGTATTGGTCATTCGTGACGTTGCGATATTTCCAATCGCCCCTTCGTATACATAGCCGCTTAGTTTTTTCCCGCCGCCTGTCCGGTCATAATGATAAAAATGATCTTTGATCTGAGGATTGTACCAGCGATAAAAACCGGTCGTGCCCGGCGTTTGCGGCGCGAAAAGCCGAAACGCAATGCCTTCCTTGATGTAACCGTTTTGAATCAGCCGCTTGGATTCAGCGACAGGGTCCGCCGTAAATAAATGGTCCAGGTCCTTGGTGTATAGATACACATCAATAACTTTATGTCCGGCATCGGAAATAACATCGACAAATACTTCGGCAACTTCCTGCCCCGCGTTCGATTTAAAAAATATCTGGTCGCCGTAGTAACCCGGCGCAAGGTAGGATGTGTCCACTTTAACATTGATATAATCCGTTTCGTTCAAGGTTGTTCCGGAATTGGGGAAAACCGTGATCCATCCCTTGGGGCCCCTCATGATGTTCTTTCCAAATACCTTAACGCCTTCGAGTTCCAGACTGCCCTCCTTAACAATAATGGAAGCCGAATGCGGACCGTCCGGAAGTCCCTCGGCAATCACCATTTCCTTCTTTTCCCATTGTCCGGACAGCACATCCGGGAGACTCATTAATACTTCATCAAGATAGACCAGACAATTTCCGTCTTCCGTATGCGATTGCAGGAAAAAGCTGATCCCCGTACCGTGAAATTTGAACTTGATTGCACCGGCATTTCCCTTGCTCACGGGATAGCCCTTCTTTTCCGTCCACTTTCCGATCAATTCCAGGGAATCATTCAAATGCGCCGGGACGACGTATTTCCCTTGTTCAGCGGATTCTTCGCTGTGGAATGAAAAGTATCTTTCCCGCTGCAATTCTTTGGAAAGTTCCCCCGGCTTCGCCTCAGAAGGCGCCACGGACCATCTCAGCATTTCCCTTCCCTTATTGGTCAGTTCTATTCTTCTGGAAATAATCTTGCCGGGCAATTGCTCGCCCAGATCGAGGCGCTGAGGATTCAGGTTGATGGAGGGCATCTCCTGCAATGCATGAATCTTGAAATCCACGAAAATGGTGCGCCGCCCGCCGGTCGAGGTCACGCGAACGGCATTACGGTATGCACCGGCTTTTAAGTCCTTCTGGCAGACCAGTTCCTTCCCTTCGACTTCCATTTTCATGCTGGTGCGGTAGAGGGCCGCTCTTGATTTGTCGCCCAGACTGCTTTCCACATTTTCCGCGATGGCCACTTCCGTTCTCAGATAGGTCGGTTCATTTGATGTTGTTCCTTTGCTTATTTTACCGGCGGCGCTCTGCCAATCTTCAGGACAGTATGCCGACCATTCCATGCCTCCCGGAACAACATTTTTCAAACTAAACTCTCCCCGAGCCGTTTCACCGGGCCGGATGGCTCCCAGGTCTATTTCCCTCGGCGTTACGGTGAGAACGGCACGCTGGACGTCGCTTATGCTTGCCGATCTGACCGTCTCAGAAGGAGGCTGCTTACTTCCTTTGCTCTCCAGCCCGGTCGCCTGCAAAGCACTCATCGGTAAAAGGATCGCCATCAGCAACATCGGGACGGCACACATAACTTTACTAAGCATATTGACCTCTTGAATATAAATTAGAGCTTACTAACCCAAAGTTGCATTTTACGCAATGATTTTAAAATACTTGACAGCACAGGCAGTGAAGATGTAACGTCGCGTTACTTTCAGGCACCTCGTAATGGAGGGAAACCGAAAAAGCAACCCGTCACTATAATTATCTATCCTATGAATGTTGACAGTTTAAGATACTGGATGGCGTTGAAGTCCGTTGACGGCATTGGCAATGGGACCTTTCAGTCCTTATTGGCATGTTTCCATTCTCCGGTTGGAATTTTTGCGGCGTCCCTTCAGGACCTCGCCGCGGTTCCGGGGATGAGCAAAGATTCCGCCTTAGCCATCACGACTTTCAAGGACTGGGATAAGATTCATCGCCAGATCGACCTTCTGGAACGAGCGGGTATCCAAGTCATTACCTGCCTGGATGAAGCCTACCCGGAAAGACTTCTCAATATCTACGATCGCCCGGCGTTCCTTTACGTTCTTGGAACCTTGTCGCAGGATGATATCGATATTGCCATTGTCGGGTCTCGCCAGGCCAGCACGTATGGCAAATATACGACTGACCGAATCAGCCGGGAATTGGCCCTGAGAGGCATCACGATTGTCAGCGGTCTGGCGCGCGGCATAGATTCCTGCGCCCATCGCGGCGCCCTCGCCGCTAGGGGAAGAACGATCGCCGTCCTGGGAAGCGGTCTGGACGTAATTTATCCGTCTGAAAACAGAAAGCTGTTCGCCGCCATTTCCGAAAACGGTGCAGTTGTCTCTGAATTTCCCTTAGGGGCAAAACCTCTTTCTTACCATTTTCCGGCACGCAACCGCATTATCAGCGGATTGTCCTACGGAGTTCTGGTTGTGGAAGCCGGCGAAAAAAGCGGTTCGCTCATTACGGCGAGACTGGCCATGGAACAGGGGCGTGACGTTTTTGCAATTCCCGGGACAATCGATTCCGCTGCTTCACGCGGTACGAACAGCCTCATCAAGCAAGGAGCGAAATTGATTGATAATATAGACGACATTCTGGAGGATATTATCCCCCAGTTGAATCGATCATTGAACGAGCCCCGGATGCGAAAAGAAAGCGAACCTGCTTGTGATCTTTGTTCTCCAGATACTGAAGAGCATTTGCACCGGCTTAGCCCGATTGACCGGACGATTCTGAAGATCCTTGCCGGCGGGAAAAAACATGTCGACGATATTATTGCCGGCGCCGGTTTGACGCCCGCAAATGTTTTGAGCGTTCTTATGAACCTGGAACTCAGAGGAATGATCTCCCAGCATCCGGGGAAATTTTTTTCCCGTAAGGAATGATTCATGCTTTCCACCATTCCAGCGGCTCGCTTTCTTCCGGTGATACCGATTGCGGGGAAAAAGCTATCGGATACGCACCGGCGATGCGGAATGCGGACTTTGTGTTCGCATCATGCTTATTTTACTTGATATATTCGTTATCTTGATGCGGAGAGCGAACAGACAGTCTTTTTTTGCGGAACCATCCGGCAATAAAAAGGCTTTACAAATGCATTTCGACCATCTATATGGTGCGCCGAAATGTTAGGAGAAGATATGGCACATTCATTAATTGTTGTGGAATCTCCCACAAAAGTTAAAACGATTAAGAAATTTCTGGGAAAAGACTTTAATGTTGTCGCGTCGATGGGTCATATCAAGGATCTTCCGAAAAGCACGTTGGGCATCGATCTGGCCAACGACTTCGAACCGACCTATCATGTGATCGACAGCAAGAAAAAAGTCATTGACGAATTGAAAAAGGCGGCCAAGACCGCAGAAAATATATATCTGGCTCCCGACCCCGACCGCGAGGGCGAAGCCATTGCCTGGCATATTTCCGATGTTATCGGAGCGAAAAAGAACAAGAATATCTATCGGGTCCTTTTTAATGATTTAACAAAAAACACCGTCCTGGATGCCATCAGCCATCCCCTGCAACTCGACTTTGACAAGTATGAGGCGCAGCAGACGCGCCGCATTCTGGACAGGCTCGTCGGTTACCAGATCAGCCCCGTGCTGTGGGACAAGGTTAAACGCGGCCTCAGCGCCGGACGCGTGCAGTCCGTCGCCGTCCGTATTATCTGCGAACGCGAAGATGAAATCAGCAAATTTATACCGGAAGAATACTGGAACCTCACGGCCCAGTTTGAAGGCAGCCATCCCCCTCCCTTCGACGCCAAACTGATAAAGATTGACGGCAAGAAAGCGAAAGTCGTAAACGCCGACCAGGCCAATCAACTGGCCGATGCAATCAAGAAGGCCTCTTTCGTCGTCGAGAAACTGGAAAAAAAAGAGCTGAAACGCTCGGCTCTGCCTCCTTTCACAACCAGCAAGCTTCAACAGGAAGCCTCTCGCTGGCTCAGATTTTCGGCCAAGAAAACCATGAGTGTGGCCCAGAAACTCTATGAAGGTATCGAACTCGGCAAGGAAGGCTCCGTGGGTCTCATCACATACATGAGAACGGACTCCTACCGGATTGCCGACGAGGCGCTTTCAGCCGTCCGTGATTACATAAAGGACAATTACTCGACCGATTACCTGCCGCCCAAGCCTCACACGTATAAGAACGCCCAAAAGGCGCAGGACGCGCACGAAGCCATCCGTCCATCGAGCCTGGCCTACAAACCGCAGGAAATTAAGGAATATCTCACCCCCGAACAATTCAAACTGTATCAGCTCATCTGGAACCGCTTTGTGGCCAGCCAGATGAATCCGGCGATTTTTGATCAAACAACCATTGATATCGCCGGTGCCAACTGTACGTTCCGGGCGCAGGGTCAGGTGCTGAGGTTTCCCGGATTCACCATCGTTTATACCGAAGGGAAGGATGAAAAAGAGGAAGAAAACGGAATCGACAAACTTCTGCCGGAAGTAAAAGAAAATGAGAAATTAAATCTGCTGAAACTCGACACGCAGCAAAAATTCACTCAACCGCCGCCGCGCTTTTCCGAAGCGTCGCTGGTCAGGGAGTTGGAGGAAAAAGGCATCGGCCGCCCCAGTACCTATGCCACTATCCTTTCGACCATACAGGATCGTGAGTATGTTCGCCTGGAAAAAGGCAAATTTTTCCCGACGGAATTGGGCAAGGTCGTCACAGAACTCCTGGTTCAAAATTTCCCCACTGTTTTGGATCTTGCATTTACGGCGGACATGGAAAACAAGCTGGATGCCATAGAAAGCGGCGCTAACAAACGCATCCGGACGTTGCAGGATTTTTACACTTTATTCTCTTCGGAACTGGATAAAGCGAAAGATGAAATGCGCAATGTTAAGCGCGAAGAGACACCAACCGACCTGGTGTGTGAAAAGTGCAGTTCACCCATGGTCATCAAATGGGGAAAAAACGGCCGGTTCCTGTGCTGTTCCAATTACCCCGAATGCAAAAACACTATGAATTTTACTCATGACGAAAACGGCAAGGTGAAGCACGTGGAAACTCAGACAACGGACGTTAAATGCACCAAGTGCGGCAAGAGCATGCTGGTCAAGGAAGGACGTTTCGGACAATTCCTGGCCTGCTCGGGTTATCCCGAATGTAAAAACACCATGAATGCCTCAAAGAATGAAAACGGCGATATTGTAGCGCAGGAAGCGCCGACGACCGATGAAGTCTGCGAATTATGCGGCAAGCCGATGGCCGTCAAACGAGGCCGCTATGGTCAGTTCCTGGGCTGCACAGGCTATCCTGAATGCAAGAATATCAAAAAAATGGGTAAAGACGGCAAAATCACAAAGCAGGAGACCGTCCTTTCGGACGAAATGTGCGAGACCTGCGGCAAGCCGATGGCCGTCAAGCGCGGCCGCTACGGACAGTTCCTGGGCTGCACGGGCTATCCCGAATGCAAAACCATCAAGAAAATTTCCAAAAATAGACCGGCGGAAACACAGGCATGATTCTGCCCGGGTTCCCTAGAAGCAAAACTTGGCGCGCAATCGGCATCCTACCATTCGCTCCCTGCAATCGTCCGATTTTCTCACCCTCATGCATAAGCTTTTGTGGCGGCAAAGTTGCGTGTGACCTTCAGGTTACGTGCGGTCCCGTAAACCTGTCCGGGTATCCGGTTTTCGGCTTGTCTGCTCCGTTTTCAAAACGGGAGATCCACTGATGGAATACACCCATGTCAAGATTATCGGCGGAGGATTGGCGGGATGCGAAGCAGCCTGGCAATTGCTCAAACGCGGACATGCCGTACACCTGTATGAAATGAAACCGCAAAAATTTTCCCCCGCACATAAGCTTGAACTTCTGGCCGAACTCGTCTGCAGCAATTCCCTGAAATCCAACGATCCGGAAAGCGCCCCCGGCCTTCTCAAAAATGAAATGCGCCGGCTCGACTCTCTGATTATATCAGCAGCTGATCAGACATCGGTCCCCGCAGGCAATGCGCTCGCCGTGGACCGCCGGAAATTTGCCGACAAGATACAGGCCAGTTTATTGAGTCGGCCAAATTTCACATTGATCCGAAGGGAAGTGACGGAAATCCCGCCGGACGCTTTAACCATCGTTGCGACCGGTCCTCTCACGTCCGAGGCGCTGTCTAACGCAATCCGGACACTGCTGGGCGGCGAATACCTTTATTTTTATGATGCCATTGCACCTATTGTGGAAGCGGATTCGATTAATCCGGATAAGGTTTACTGGGCATCACGTTATGACAAAGGCACACCCGACTATCTCAATTGTCCACTTTCCGAAGATGAGTATAAATGCTTTCGCCAGGAATTGCTGACAGGAGAAAAAGTCGCTCTTAAAGCTTTTGAAGACGTGAAACACTTTGAAGGCTGTCTGCCCATAGAAGTTCTGGCCGCCCGCGGCGAAGATACGCTGGCTTTCGGTCCGATGAAGCCCGTGGGTCTGATCGATCCACGAACCGGGGTCATGCCGTATGCGGTTGTTCAACTGCGGCGCGAAAACGCATCGGGATCGCTTTTTAACCTGGTTGGCTTTCAAACCAAACTGACGTGGCCGGAACAGGAAAGGATATTCAGGATGATCCCGGGTCTGGAGAACGCACAGTTTGCGAGAATGGGAAGTATTCATCGCAACACGTTCATTAACTCTCCCTCCCTGCTTCTTCCGTCATTACAATTGAAGACCCGCCCGCATATCTTTTTCGCCGGGCAGATAACCGGCGTAGAAGGCTACGTGGAATCAACGGCCATGGGGCTTGTGGCCGGGCTGAACGCGGCCTTTATCCTCGAAGGTAAAGACCTTCCGCCGCCGCCGGCAGGAACAGCAATTGGAGCACTCCTGCGTTATATTTCAGCCGGAGAAAATGCCGATAATTTTCAGCCGATGAACATCAATTTCGGAATCCTCGAACATCTCCCCGTCAAAAGAATTAAGAAAAAGGAAAAGCACCGTTTGTATGTTGAGCGCGCGTTGCACATTTTCAACGCTTGGCTGCAGTCTCAGAACATGAGTTGATGTTCTTGATCGCCAGGACCGATGAAGGCATGGCACGGCCGTCTCCTCGCACTCTGAAAGCCGCATCACGTATGATTACATTGCGGGATTGAACAACGTAAGACTTTTTTCCGTATGGATGAATAGCGAATAAACATTCTCTTCATGCGCCGGCCTCTTCGGCTAGAGAATCTTGATGTAAGCGTCGACAACGGCCGGATCGAATTGCGTATTCTTGCTCGCAACCAATTCCTGAACGGCTTCCTTTTTCAGCATCGACGGCCGGTAGGGCCGGTTGTTTGTCATCGCGTCGAAGGAATCCGCAACGGATAAGATACGCGCCAGGAGGGGAATCTCTTCACCCTTCAAACCAACCGGATACCCCTTTCCGTCCCAATGTTCATGATGACATTGAATAATTCTTCTCTCTTTATCAAGGAGCAGGATCGGTTTCAGGATGTTCTCACCAATGGTTGGATGATTCTTAATAACCATGTATTCCTCTTCGGATAGTTTGCCTGCTTTCAATAAGATGCTGTCCGGTACGGCGATCTTGCCGACATCATGAAGTACGCCGGCAATCTTCAGACTTTCCTGATCTCTGAAAGAACAGTTCATGCTCATGGCCAGCCTGACGGCTTCACTTGTTACGCGCCTGGAATGCTCTTCCGTGTATTGATCGCGTGCCTGGATGGAAGAAATAAGTGATTTCAGGGTGTCCATAATATTGAAATAAATGCTCTCATAGAGAATCTTATTTTCGAGATTCAACGAAGCGCGTTTAGTCAGACTGAGAATGTGATGCAAATCCTTCTTGCTGAAAACTTCCCTGTTCTTTTTCTTACGGATACTGAGGATGCCGAGAATGTTCTTCCGAATCATAAGGGGTGCGCAGATCAGCGACGGGGCCACTTCCGGATGGTCATTAGAATTAATGAGTACGGCTTCCTTCTGTTCGATGACTTGATTATAAACCATTTTGAGCGCCGGGCTTTGAGCGTAATTTTTGTAAATGCCGTCCGTATTGCCCTTGATGACCTTGTCATGAAATTCGTTATCCTGTTCATCAAAAAGCATAATTGAGCAGACCTCTCCGTCAACCAGCTTAAGAGCCAATTCCGCAATTTTTTGGAATATGGCGTCGTTGTCCATTTCCGAATCTTCTATCACATCATATATATAGCTCTTTTTAGACAGCTCATCTGTTTTGTCCCTTAATCCATCCTGCTCCAATGTGTTTCCAAATTCTTCTTGATGCAGTATTTCCTTTTGCCGTAAGTGGATATCGACTTTGTACAGGAGTTCATCGATATCGAAAGGCTTCGTCAAAAAATCAACCGCCCCTTTCTTAATGGCGCTTACGGTAAGGTCGGTGGTGGGGTTGCCGGTAATCATAATCACCGTGGCCGACGGATTTCGCTCACGAATGAGGTGCAGAAGGTCCATACCGCTCATCCCGGGCATCATGATGTCGCTGATCACCAGATCAAAATCATTTTCATCGAAAAGGCGCAGGGCATCCTGTCCGTTTTCGGCTTCGGATATGCTGTATCGATCAGATTGGCTGAGGGTATCGACAATCAGCTTGCGAGTCGGTAAGTAGTCATCAACAACAAGTATTTTCTTTAAATTTTTCCGCGTGTCTATTCTGTGGGCTCGTCTAAGCATTATAGCACTTTGTCTCTGGAGAAGCTATCTGCAAGGAGTTCATTTGTCTCGCGAATGTGTCTTAATGAAGAGATTTCCGGCAATTTAGGATTAAGCTAAATATTTTCATCCTTCAAAAAAACATCTCGAAGGCCGTTGCTGATCTTTTCAAATTCTTCGGATTGGTTATTATCTTTCGGGGGCGGCAATGCACCGTCGCAGCCCTGCGCGTCCGATCCCTCTTCCGCCCCTGCAGAGGGTGAATTCTTGAGTTTTCTCTTCCTGGCATAGGCATTGAGTACGCTATTTACCTGATAAGAAGTTACTGCCATGATTATCCTCTGAAGATGATGTCGCACAGAATTATCGGGCTTAGAGGTTAAACCTTTAGAGGGAAAATTCTAACGGATATTTCGCGGCTTGATTAATGAATATTCATTTTTCAACGACTCACTTATTGCCGGCGTCATTTCCCTTATCCTCAGGAACTATCTCCTGCCTGTGCACCGCCAACTCACGAGGCGCTTCAACGCCAACCCGGACATATTTCCCCTTGACATCCAAAATAGTGACTCTTATGTCATCGCCAATCGTAATCGACTCTCCCTGCTTCCTCGTTAAAATAAGCATTTTTCCTCTGCGATCATTGTCTGATGTAATCCCTTATCGGGTTTCTGTGTTGTTATCATTTTTTGCTTCTGATTAGCAAATTGAATGTTCCGTTGAAACAACCGGGAATGATGCCGTCTCTCCTAGGGGATTTTTCCACGGTATTGAATCCCGGTTCATACGGGAAATGACGCACCATGCAGTTTTTCACCCGCAGGTCGAATCCAAAATGACGGAAAATCGATTCTCTCATCATTTTACGGGCGATCCTCTCTCCACTGACATTGTATGTGCCTCTTTGCACCTGACTCTTAATGTCCAGCAGTTTTTCATTGCGCGCATCGGATAATTTTGACGCCTTGACCTCCGCTTCCCGAATTTCCACTACGGCGGTGGAAAAATCGGTTCTTTTTTGCGGTCTCATGGCTGCTGGGTCGGCCCCTTTGTCAGACGCGATTGGGACACTTTCCTTGCGCCGATACTCACGGATTAACGGAGCATTAACATCTTTGATATGTAACACGTTCATAGAAATCTCTTTGCTGTTGCGATCTTTCGCTCTCTATCGGCAATCTTAGGAAATTACTTTAATTTGGCGGACGCCGGCAATGGAATATCACGTTTGGAGCTTATTTTTTGAGGCAGTGCACGTGCTTTTATTAAAGAAACAACGGGGAAGTGTTGGGAAAAATATATCGGCGGATCTTTCTTCAGCTGCCGTTTTCAATTCATCCTTTGGTCATCTCTTGGTGGGAAAAGCTACCACAATAGAATTGAGGTTCCTTTCGCAGGAGACACTCACGCGTGCGGAGTACTTTTTCAGGATCATCAGCGATATTGTGATTCCCTCCTCTAGATTGACGCCTTTCAATTCTCCGGAGCCGCCTTGAAGATAGGTGCTGATCATGTCAACCTGATCACGCAAGCTGACGTCACCGGAATATTTTATTACGGCGATGGCCTCGCCGTTCTCCTGCAGTGTTTCCACAAAGAAAACCTTGAGTGCGCTGTCCAGAGCCTTACTCATCGCGAAGCGGATCAGCCGCCAGAAAACCAAAGACAACTCGGCTGTATTTCCCGCGAACTCATGAATACCTTGATCGAACTGTATGTTTTTCTTTATCCCATGCTTAAAGTCGAGATAAAAATTGGCGAACCGCATTTCCGCCGCCAGCAGATGAGAAAGATTGACCGGCTCCTTTCCTTTTGCGGCCAGAGCATAAAATTTCCCCGAAACGTCCCGAAACATTTCAAAAAACGACTCAGACTCCTTGTTCACGGAACGGACGTCATTCACGATCCGCCGTAATTCTTCTTCCAGTTCCGAAGCCGCTTCGGGATATTTTTCATTGATCTTCTTCACCGTGTCATCAATGCGCCGCTGCAAAAGTTTGGAACGGCCCATAATACCGTTCAGAGGGTTGGCAAAATTGTGCAGAACACCCGGAATAAGTTCACGGATGAAAGTGGATGTAAAATCGTCTTCCAATGACTGACAAATATTGCGCTCTTCCATGATCACCTCCTTGTTACTCTTGCTATCTGGCAAATTTAACCATGCCCCGCAGCCTTAAGACGGCCTGAGCATGAAGCTGACAGACACGTGATTCGGTTAAATCCATTACCCGTCCAGCTTCCTTCATGGTTAATTCTTCATAATAATAGAGCGATAGCACAAGTTTTTCCTTTGGCGGCAACTGATCTATCGCTTTCTTAAGCTTGTCTTTGAATTCCATGTCCACCAGCATGCGAAGAGAATTGCCCTCGTTGACTTCTTCCATGGCGTCTTCCCGACAATACTTTTCGAGATAGTCGGGAGGCAAATCCTCGGTGGAAATGAGTGACACGCATCGCGCTTCATCAAGCATTTTGAAATATTCGTCAATCGGCATACCCAGATGTGCGGCAATTTCCGCCTCGCTCGGCGCCCGCCCCAGATTTATACTGAGCGTATTCATGGCGTCCTCAATTCGGTTGTCCTTGCTTCTTGTTGCGCGCGGGACCCAATCTTTCGCCCGCAGCTCGTCGAGAACGGCGCCCCGGATTCTGAAGCTTGCATACGTTTCGAATTGAACATTTCTCGTTTTATCGTATTTATCCAACGCCGACATTAAGCCCATGATGCCCACATTCACCAAATCTTCTTTATCCGCCGCATCAATCGGCAGTTTTGACGCCAAGCGACCCACGATATTCTTCACCAGCGGAGCATATTGCATGATGAGCTTATCGCGATTCAACCCCGACGCGGCGTTTATCGACGATGTTTTCCCAAAAGAACTTAATGCTGCCGTTTTCATATTCTTCCATACTCTCCGTAGAAATTTTCTTCGCGATTCTTGCGAGGCACCGGGCAGCCGGACATTCTGGATACAGTTCCGCAACGGCTGTTTGCTGCCTGACGGCTTCTTTAACTTTTTCGTCTAATACGATATAACCCAGATATTCAATTGTTAAATTCAGAAAATGATCCGTGGCACGGCTTAGTTTATGGTAAATCTCTTTAGCTTCGCCCGCATTGCGGGCCATATTGACGATCAAACGGAATCGCCTTTTGGCATGCCGCTTATACAGCACCTTGATCAGCGCGTAGGCGTTGGTCATCGCCGTCGGCTCCGGCGTGGTCACGACGATAATTTCTTTTGCCGCCATGTTAAAATACATCACATTGGAAGAAATCCCGGCACCCGTGTCAATCATCATAAGATCAACTGAATCGCTAAGAGCGTTAAATTCATCAATCAGCGTCAATTTCTGTCCGCGTGAGAGATCTGTCATTTCGGGAATACCGGATCCCGACGGCAGGATTTTTATTCCCCCGGGCCCCTGGACAAGGGTCTCGGCCAGCGTTCTTTCGCCCTTCAAAACATGTGAGAGATTATATGGGGGATTGATTCCCAAAATGATGTCGATATTGGCCAGTCCAACGTCCGCATCCAACACCAGAGTCTTTATTTTCTGCGCGGCAATTAGATACGCGAGATTCGCCGCAATATTGGTTCTTCCCACGCCGCCTTTACCGCTCGTTACCGATATGACCCGGACATCGCGAGGGCGTGTTCCGACCGCATCCAATTCACCCCGAACGTCTGGGTGAGGATTACCCCTCTTCATGATTTCGCGTAATGTTGCAGCCTGTTCCACAACCATACCATTCCTTGTTTGGGGCGGCCTGAAAGTTTGGTATACAATCCTCGAATTGCGTTACGTTTCCCGTCGACGGGAAAACACATTTCTCATTAATTAAAGCAATTTACATACCAGAATGCTTTGACATTTTAGCGCATAAAGATATTGAAGATTTCGAGGATTCGGCTTTTATGTTGTTTCTTCTCTGTCAATTAACCAACTATTTTGTCAAATTATTGACGATATCCGGAGTGAACTGATGGATTCACACATCAATTCTGAAACTGACCTCTAGCTGATTCCTGCCGACATCGCCGGCAATCAACGTCCCTCGGCCAATTCAAACAGCCCTTCGGCATCAATGATTAAGCCGATGCGGCCATTTCCGAGAATCGCACCGCCGGCTAATCCCTTGACGCTCTTCAAACCCTCTCCAAGGCTCTTGACCACGACTTCCGTCTTCCCGATAATCTTATCGACCATTAAACACCGTGAGCCGCTTTCGCCGTCAACAACAACGCCGATCGCATCCCAGGGCTCTTTATATTCCGGTTCGATGCCAAACAAATCATACATGCGGATCAGGGGCATTAATTGGCCCATAGCGTTGATCAATTCTCCTCTGCCCACCACGTTGGTATAACTTTCCCTGGAGGGTCGCAGTGCCTGGCGGATTGAAGTCGTGGGCAGAATATAGCTTTCCGATCCGACTTTGACTATCATACCGTCAATAATAGCCAGTGTCAGGGGAAAACGCGTAATAAATGTCGTCCCCAGGCCCGACGAACTCTCGATTTCAATTTTGCCGCGCAATTTTTCCACGGCCCGTTTGACGACGTCCATCCCGACCCCGCGGCCGGAGACATCCGTTACTTTGGCCGCAGTGGAAAGGCCCGGCATGAATATCAGTTTATAAATTTCCTGATCGCTGAGATCTTCATCCGACGAGACCAAACCGGCTTTGATTCCCTTGTTGACGATGCTCTGCTTGTCCAGCCCCCTTCCATCATCTGTAATTTCAATGACGATATTGCCTCCACGATGATACGCCTTTAATGTAATGAGGCCTTTTTCGGGTTTGCCCGCCGAAATTCTTTCCTCCGGAGTTTCCAGACCGTGATCCACCGAATTGCGGATCATGTGCACAAGCGGATTATATATTTCATCAACCATGTTGCGGTCTATTTCGGTATCCTCACCGACCAGTTCCACGGAAACCAATTTGCCCGAGTTTTTGGCCAGATCCCGAACCAGCCGCGACATGCGCTGAAACGTCTGCTTGATGGGTATCATTCTCAAACTGGTGGACACGCGCTGAAGCGCTGATGTGATTCTGAAGAACTGCGAAATATCACGAACCAAATCTTTATCGGGGTTGGCCTGATTCTTCAGGTCCTGCGAAATCATGGATTGTGTTATCACCAGTTCACCCACCATATCGATGAGATCATCCAGCTTAACGGTGTCCACACGGATTGCCGTCAGATCCGTTACCTGGTCGACCTGCTTGCGCAACGCCTGGGAAATTTGCTTCGGTTTAACCACGCCTTCTTCAATCAATGTCTGGCCGAGCTTCTTGTCCGGTGAAGCGGACTTTGTTTTCAACGTCTGCTCGAGTTTTTCTTTGGAAATGAGTCCCTCATCGACAAGAATTTCTCCGATCTTCTTTCCGCCGATTTCGGTATCAAAACCTTGCTCAATTTTATGGATCCTCGATGTCAGGGCCGGGATATCCAAATCGGTAAACGCACCGGTCTTCCCCTCCAGAGCGTCACGGAGCCGGCCTATTAACGTCTTCAGCGCGTCGGCGCCGTCAAGCACGACATCGATCAGAGCCGGTGTCACGGAAATTTCGCCATTGCGGGTCCTGTCCAGCAGACTTTCCAGATTATGAGCCAGAGATCTGATTTCTTCCAGATTCAGAAAGCTGGCCACCCCTTTAATGGAATGAAACGGACGAAATACGGCATTGATATAATCTTTATTCTCCGGTTCATTCTCGAGGTTCAGGATATTTATTTCAATTTCTTCAATATATTCGAGTGCTTCAGCAATAAAGTCGCGGGTCAGGGATTCGTCTTGAATCTCAATTGGCGACATACTTTCGCTTGTCGTTTCCCGAACTTCTGCCGTCTTCTGCTCGGACGGGTAGCCCTGTGCGCTTGCCGAACCGGCGACTCGGCTCGCTTGTGCAAGAAATTCGTGGATACTTCCGTTATATTGGCCGGTATCATGAAAGCTGTCGGCGATTTCCTGCATCAGATGGATGCCTCTTTCAAATAAATTCGCGACGCTGGTTTTGTCTTCGATACCCTCGATGATGGTTTTTTCCAGGATCTGACTCATACCGGATGCGCAATTCCTTACGGAATCGACTTTCAATTTTTCCGCTTCATCCATGATCCGCTCGAGCTGACTGAGAAACTTACCCGCCGCCTCGACACCCAAATCTTTCGTGTCCATGAAAAGATATTCTTCGGCCAGCGTATTCAAAAGTCTTATTAAATTTTCATCGTTCATAATTACACCATTTTAATGATTTCTGAAGCGATCTGTTCAATCGAAGCAACCTTATCCACTGCCCCCAGTTTTAAAGCTTCCTTAGGCATACCAAAAACGACACACGATTTTTCATCCTGAGCGATAGTGCCGGCTCCGGCTTTCTTCATATCCAATAAGCCTTCCGCGCCGTCGGCTCCCATGCCTGTGAGGAGAACACCGATCGCATTGGCGCCGGCGTACTTGGCGGTAGACTTGAAAAGTACATCCACAGCCGGTCGCTGGTGATGAACCATGGGACCTGTCTTAATTTCGACATAGTACCGGGCTCCGCTCCGTCTCAAAATCATATGATAATTTCCCGGAGCCAGAAGAGCAGTTCCGGGTGTCACGGAATCGCTGTCCTGGGCCTCCTTGACTGTTATTTGAGTGAGATCATTGAGCCGTGCGGCAAAGGCCGTGGTAAAATTGGCCGGCATATGCTGAACGATGACGATCCCCGGAGAGTTGGGCGGCATTTTGGTTAAAACATTCTTGAGGGCTTCCGTCCCGCCGGTGGACGCGCCAATGGCTATTACTTTATTGGAGGTTTGAGCCAGTGCCCGCAAGGGTTCCCCGGAGGATGAAACCTTGGTCGCCGAATCATCACGTTTGACAATGCGTATTTGAGAAGCGGCTCTGATCTTATCCACTAACTGTGCCGACATATCGCTTACGCTATACGCGGCACCGGGCTTGGCAATCACATCGACCGCTCCGATGTCCATCGC
>SBEK01000060.1:11910-19200 GCA_009668925.1 Deltaproteobacteria bacterium | reverse complement strand
CATCGAGAAAGGCCTCGCCGATCTTATACACACTGCCCGCACCCAGCGTGATGACTGTATCTCCCGGTACGGCCGTCGTCTTTAAAAATTCCACGGTGGCCCCGGGCTGCCCGATATATTCCACGTGCGCGTGGCCGTTCTCCCGGATCGCCGCCCACAGAGCCGCGGAATGAATGCCCGGAATCGGCGGCTCGCTGGCCGGATAGATGTCATTCAGCACCAGAATGTCCGCGTCGCTGAATGCCCGCGTGAACTCATCGAAAAGCGCCTTCGTGCGCGTAAACCGATGCGGCTGGAAAACGACAATCAAGCGGCCCTTCCACACCTGCCTCGCGGCGGCAAGCGTCGCCATGATCTCCGTCGGGTGATGCCCGTAATCGTCCACGACCGTAATGCCCTTTTCTCTCCCCTTGATCTCGAGGCGGCGCTGCACGCCGGAGAAGGCGCCCAGGCCCTTGCGGATCGTTTCCATAGTGAGTCCCAGCTCGCGCCCCACGGCGGCGGCCGCCATGGAATTATAGACATTGAAAAGGCCGGGCACGGCAAGCTCGGCATCGCCGAGATCTTCTCCGCGGTAGGACAGGCGATAGACTGTTTTCGTTTCCAGAAACCGGATATCGCTTGCGCGATAATCCGCCGGCTGCTCGATGCCGTAAGTGATGACCCGGCGCGAGACGGCGCCCGCAATGTCGCGCACATGGTTGTTGTCGGCGCACATCACGGTGCAGCCGTAAAAGGGAACGATGTTGGCGAATTTTAAGAAGGCGTCCTTGATTTCCGTGATGCCGGGATAATAATCAAGATGCTCACGGTCGATATTGGTGATGACGGCGATGGTCGGCGACAGCTTCAGGAAAGAACCGTCACTCTCATCCGCTTCCGCCACAATGATGTCCCCTCCGCCAAGGCGCGCATTGGAACCGATCGAGGCCAGTTTTCCGCCGATGACCATCGTCGGATCGAGGCCACCCTCGGCCAGAATCGTCGCCACCATGGACGTCGTCGTTGTCTTGCCGTGGCTTCCCGAGACGGCGACGGAAAATTTCATTTTCAAAAGCTCCGCCAGCATTTCCGCGCGGGGAATCACCGGGATATTCCGGCGATGGGCCTCCACGACTTCCGGATTATCCGGCTTGACCGCCGTGGACGTCACGACCACGTCGGCATTGCCGATATTTTCCGCCGCATGTCCGACCGCAACCGTTGCGCCCAGGCGCTGCAGGCGTTTGGACGTATCGGACGATTGAACATCCGATCCGCTGATCCCGTATCCGAGATTCAAGAGCACTTCGGCGATTCCGCTCATCCCGATGCCGCCGATGCCGACAAAATGAATGCGCTTCACTTTGCGCTGCATGAATCCTGTCTCCTGATATTTGCCCATGTGCTGATTTCTTCTTTCTTTACGAGCGCCCGCGCCTGCCTCCTGCAACCAACTGCATGCAGGCATCGACCATTCTTGCCGCGGCATCCGGACGGCCGAGCGCTTTCGATTGTTTCTCCATCTGTCTTAATTTCTGTTCATCCGCGAATAGTCCTTCCACCGCCGCAAAAAGCTTTTCGGCGGAAAGCTCGCGCTCGGGGATCATCGCCGCCGCGCCCGCTTCGACCATGGCCCGGGCGTTGAGCGTTTGATGGTCATCAGCCGCATACGGGAAAGGAATGAGGATCGAAGGCTTTCCCGCGGCCGTAATTTCCGCAAGCGATGTCGCTCCCGCGCGGCAGATCATCAGATCGGCGGCCGCATAGGCCGACACCATGTCAACGATAAACGCGCGGACATCCGCCGCGATGCCCTGATCGGCGTAAGCCTTTTTGACCATCTCCAGATCGCGCTCGCCCGTTTGATGCACGATCCGGACGCGATCTTTCATTTTTTGCCAAAACGGCAGCATGGCCACAACGGTTTTGTTAATGGCCGCCGCTCCCTGCGAGCCGCCGAAAATAAGAACCTGCCGTCCGGTTTTTTTTTCCTCACCACGATCCAAACCCGCGGCAAAAGCCGCGCGGACGGGATTGCCCGTCACCAGAACCTTACGGGATGCAAACTGATGCTTGCTTTGCTCGTACGTCAAAAATATCCTGTCTGCGAACTTGCCCAAAATGCGGTTCGTGTTCCCGGCCAGTGCGTTTTGTTCGGCAATGGCGGTCGGGATGTTCATCATCCATGCCGTCATCACGGCGGGACCGGACGCATAGCCGCCGACGCCGATGGCCACATCCGGCTGAAAATCGCGAAGGATGCGCCGCGACTGCAACATGCTCGCCGGTATGGCGTACAGGCTCTTGATCAATGCCTTCACTCCCCGCCCCTTTAGCCCTTCAATATCGATTTCTTTGAGCGTATACCCCAGCGGTCCCAGGAGCCGGTGCTCAATGCCTCTCTTTGTGCCGATAAACATCACGAGGCTTTGCGAATCGCGCTTCAGAAATTCCTCCGCCACGGCAATGCCGGGAAACAAGTGACCTCCCGTTCCTCCTCCCGCAATGATTACCCGCACCGGTTTGTTCCTCCCCCGCCTGACATCGTGCGCGTTCATATTTTCCGCCGCATTTATGTCCGCCGCGTGGATATGTTGAGCAGAATCCCCACCATCAGCATACTCATGACAAAAGACGTGCCGCCGTAACTCAGGAAAGGCAGCGCCAATCCCTTGAGCGGAATCAGTCCCATAACGCCCGCAATATTAATGAAGGCCTGCATCGCGATCAGCATCGTCAGCCCCGCCGCCAAAAGCGTCCCGAAAAGATCCGGCGCCCGAAACGCGATCATAAAGCCGCGCAGGAGGAAGATAATGAACATGACGATGACGATCGTCACGCCGATAAAACCGCTTTCCTCGGCGATCACCGCCAGAATAAAATCCGTGTGCGGCTCCGGCAGGTAAAATAACTTTTGCATCCCGTCGCCGATCCCCATGCCCGTCACGCCGCCGGAGCCGAAGGAAATCAGCGACTGGATCAGCTGAAAGCCCGTATTGTCGGCATCTTTCCAGGGATCCAGAAAAGCCGTCAGGCGCGCCATCCGGTAGCCCTTGTGCATGATGAGCCAGACACCCACCGGAATAAACGCCGCGCCCAGAAACAACAGGTGGGTGATCCTCGAACCGGCGAGCGACAGCATCAGAAGCAGAATCGACATGATAATCACGACCGTCCCGAAATCCGGCTGCAGGATGATGAGTCCCATGATGAAGGCCGCCACCGAAAGGGGAATCAGGACGCCCCGGCTGAATTTTTTCAGATGGTGCACTTTGCGGGTCAGGAGATGCGCCAGGAAAATCACCATTGCCACCTTGACGAGCTCGGTCACCTGAAACGAAAATACGCCCATGTTGAGCCAACGGGTCGCGCCCCCTCTCCGAATGCCGATGTGCGGAACAAAAAGCAGCAGCAATAAAATGATCGAGAGGATCACGCCGGGATACGCGACGCGTTTGAGCTGTTCATAAGGAATCTTGGTCATCACAATCATCGTCATGAGGCCCACAACAACAAACATCAAATGCTTCTTCAGAAAAAATTGTCCGTCCTTGAATTTTTCCAGGGCCAGAATCGAGCTCGACGAATAAATCATCGCCGTACCGACCGTCACCAGGATCAGGGTAACGAGCAGAAGAATGATATCCGGCGTATTCGTCTCTTTTTTTACTGCTGCTTCCATTAGAGCGTCCTGACCACGTCCTTAAAAAAATCCCCGCGTTCTTTGTAGTTGGCAAACTCGTCAAAGCTGGCACATCCCGGCGACAAGAGCACGATATCCCCGGGTCCGGCCATCCGGTAGGCATGCACAATGGCCTCTTTGAGTGTGGGCTCCTGGACCGCCGGTACAGCCGTTTCGCCCAACTGCGGCAAAATGCGGCCTCGCGCCTCGCCGAACAAAATGACCTGCCGTGTCTTTGCTGCGATGAGCGGCTTCAGCGCCTCAAAATTTCCGTCTTTGTCCCGCCCCCCCAAAAGCAGAACGACGGGCGCGGAAAACGTCTGAAGCGCCCGGATGACGGCATCCACGTTCGTGCCCTTGGAATCGTCATAAAATTTGATTCCGTTTTTCTCGCCGGCAAATTCGATGCGATGGGAAAGGCCGCGAAATTCGGACACGGCTTCGATGATGCTTTCCCGGGAGCAGCCGCAGAAACGCGCCGCGACCACCGCCGCCATAACGTTTTCGACGTTGTGCAACCCGGGGAGATGAATCATGCCGGCCGGGTAGCGCTCTTCTGAGCCGTCGGGCCGGCTGTAAACGATATCGTCATCCTGCAGGAAGATCCCCGGCTTCACCTCCCGGCGCGAACTGAACCAAACGATCTGCGCTTTCAGTCCGGCGGCGAGCCCTTCCTGCGTTTCATCTTCCGCATTCAATACGGCCAGATCATTCGCTTGCTGGTTTTCAAAGAGACTCGCCTTCACGCGCCGGTATTCTTCAAACGAGCCGTGATAGTTGATGTGATCGCAGGTAATGTTGAGAAGCACCGCGGCTCGCGGACGGAATGTCCTGATCCACTGGAGCTGAAAGCTGCTGATCTCCGCGACGATGAAATCGTCGGTCTGCGCCGATCCGGCATATTCAATGAGCGGATTGCCGATGTTGCCGCCGACGAAGACTTTCTTTCCGGCGTGCGCCAGGATCCGGCCCAGAAGCGTCGTCGTAGTGGTTTTTCCGTTGGTGCCCGTTACGGCAATGATCGGCACGGTAATAAACCGATAGGCCAGTTCGATCTCGCTCATGATAGGAATCTTTTTGGCCAGCGCGGCGGCGAGCAGGTCGTGATGCGGCGGGATTCCCGGCGACGGCACGATCAGGTCCGCGCCGTCGAGCGCTGCTGCGTCATAACGGCCGATCGTCAGCCAGGGCGAAGAACGAAGCGGCGTAAACAAGTCGCCCCAGTCGCGGGGCGGCTTTTCATCGACCGCCACGACCGCTGCGCCCTGTTTTCCGAGAAACGACGCCGTTGCGATTCCCGTTCTGCCCATGCCGATAACCACAATTTTCTTTCCGCGAAGTTCCATTTTTCCTCTAACGCAATTTCAAGGTGATGATGGCCAGGAGCGCCAGCAGGATCGATATGATCCAGAACCGGACGATCACCTTGGGTTCCGCCCAGCCCTTCAGTTCAAAATGATGATGAATCGGCGCCATCCGGAAAATCCGCTTGCCGCCCGTCAGCTTGAAATAGCCCACCTGAAAAATGACGGAAAACGTTTCCATCACGAAGATCCCGCCGACGATCGCGAGCAGAATTTCCTGCTTCGTGATGACCGCGACGGTCCCCAGCGCGCCGCCGATGGACAGGGATCCGACATCGCCCATGAATATTTCCGCGGGATAGGCGTTAAACCATAAAAACCCGAGCGTCGCGCCCATAAAGGCCCCGCAGAACACCGATAATTCTCCGGCGCCCGGAACATAGGGAATTTGCAGATAACCGGCCACCTTGATATTGCCGGCAAAATAAGCAAAAAGCAGATACGTCACAAAACAGATACCCGCGGGACCGGTCGCCAGGCCGTCGAGACCGTCCGTCAGATTCACCGCATTGGCCGCCCCGACAATAATAAAAGCGCAAAGCACGATATATCCCCAGCCCAGATTGGGCAAAACGGTTTTAAAAAAGGGAATCGTCACCTGCGTACTGAACCCCGGCTTGAAGTACAGGATCACGCCGACGAACAAGGCGATGACGATTTCTGCGGCAAGCCTTGTTTTACCCGAAATGCCCCGGGAATTCCGGCCGGCCAGTTTCCGGTAATCATCCACAAAGCCGATGAGGCCGAATCCGACGGTCACCAGCAGGGCCAGCCAGATGTAGCCGACGGCGAAGTTGGCCCAAAGCAGCGTGGAAATCACCACGGCAAAGATAATCAGAATGCCGCCCATGGTGGGCGTGCCTTTCTTCGCCAGATGCGTCTGCGGTCCGTCATCGCGGATTTGCTGATCAATCTGCAGATTTTGCAGTTTGCCGATGAACAGGCGCCCCAGAAGCAGGCAAATGAGCAGAGCGGTAATGGAAGCAAAGATCGTCCGGAACGTGATATAACGAAACACGTTAAAAAATGAAAATGCCGTATGCAAAGGATATAGAAATTCGTAAATCACGTATCTTCTCCCGGTCTGCGCTCTGTTTTTTCAGCGCCGAAATCCTCAAGGATCCGGGTCACAAACCTGTCCATTTTCATCCGGCGCGACCCCTTGACCAGTATCCAATCTCCTTTGCGCAACTGTTTCTTCAATTGCGCCACCGCGTCTCTATCCTCCTGCAAAAAAATGATCTGCCCCTCGCCGAGTCCGCCTTCCCGGGCGCCTGCCGCCGTCGCTTCGGCAAAATCACCCTGAAGAAAAACAGCCGTCACGCCGATCGTCGCCAGAAGCATCCCGATCCGGCGGTGCATTTCGGAAGCGGCGTCCCCCAATTCCAGCATGTCGCCTAAAAAGACAAAGGCATTGTGGGAATTCTTCAAATCCTTGAGGGTCAGCAGCGCCTCCCGCACCGATGCGGGATTGGCATTATAGGCGTCATTGATCACATAGGCGCCGTTTTGCAGTTTAATGATCTCCATCCGTCCGCCGACCGCCGTAAATGCCGAAAGCCCCGTCCTGATCGAATCCGGGCTCGCCCCGCAGGCCAGCGCGGCGGCTGCGGCCGCCAGGGCATTATAGACATTGTGGATACCGGCGATCTTCATATCCACTTTGTGACCCTCCCCGCCAACGAGCAGGGTGAAACTCATTCCCCGCGCGCCGTTTTTCCGGATGTCGGTGACTGAGACATCCGCGGCGGCGCTCATGCTGTAAGTGACGCGGCGGCCGGCCCACTGATCCGCCATCTGGCGCACCGCTTCGTCATCGAGGTTCACGACGGCAATTCCCGCAGGATTCATATTCAGAAACAAATCGCCCTTTTCTTGGCGTACCGCCTCCACCGATCCGAACCCCGCCAGGTGCGCGGGTCCGACATTGGTGATGAGCCCGATGTCCGGCTCGGCAATTTGCGTGAGCCTTTTGATTTCGCCGCGCGTGTTCGTTCCCATTTCCAGGATGATGATCTCGTCGCGATTCGTCATGCCCAGAATGGTTTGCGGCAGCCCGATCAGGTTGTTTAAATTTCCTTCCGTCTTGAAAACTTTCTTCTCCTTAGCAAGAATGCCCGCCAGCATTTCCTTGGTGGTCGTCTTTCCGGAAGACCCCGTGAGTCCGATGACGGGAACGGAAAACCGCTTCCGGTAGGCCTGCGCCAGGTCTCCCAGCGCCCTCAGGGTATCGGGCACCTCGATCACGAAGGTCTCGGCGGC
>SBEK01000060.1:0-11900 GCA_009668925.1 Deltaproteobacteria bacterium | reverse complement strand
GAAACGACGACGCCGGCCGCCCCGCCTTCGACCGCTTTTTGAACAAAGGCATGGCCGTCAAAGGTCTCTCCGGTAAGAGCGATAAAAAGATTGCCCCGTTCGATGCGTCGCGAATCGGTGGAAACACCGCAAATCTTTTTTTCGCCGCTTCCGGCAATCAGACGTCCCCCGGTCGCGGCCAGAATTTGCGCCGTGGAAAACTCCGCCGACGTCGCTTCCGGCAGCCCGGGGTTTCTTGACTTCAGAGCTTCCCCGGCGACAACCCGGTCGTCAAACGCTATCTTCTTCGTTCCCAGAATCTGATAATCTTCATGACCCTTGCCGGCAATCAGTACGATGTCGCCGGTTTGGGCCAGTCCGATCGCGGCGTAAATGGCGGACTTCCGGTCGGCCATCACCGCGTAGGCAGGCACATCTTTTGTGAACTGCAGATGATCCGGAGATACCTCTTTTATTCTTTGCCGGTCGATGCCGGCCGTAATTTCCCCGATAATCGCCAGCGGCTCTTCCAGCCGGGGATTATCGGACGTTATAATCGTCAAATCGCTGTGCCGGGTTGCCGTTTCCCCCATCAGCGGTCTTTTGGCGCGGTCACGATTACCGCCACAACCGAAAACAGTCAATAGTCTTTTTTGCCTCAGCTGATCTAAAGTCGTAAGCACCTGTTCTAACGCGTCCGGCTTATGGGCGTAATCGACAAACACATGAATGCCGGCCGGAGAATCGATCCTCTGCAGCCGCCCCGGAACGCCGGATAAATTCCGGATTCCCCGGGCAATCACCGCTGCTTCCACGCCCAGAATGGATGCGGCCGCCGCCGCGGCGAGAATGTTGGATAGGTTGAATTGTCCGATGAGTCCGGAGACGACGGGTAATTTGTTTCCGCCCAGGATGATCCCGGCCCGGATGCCCCCGAGCGTAATTTCCTTATCTTCAACCGTCACGCCGGCATTTTTTTCGATGCCGTAACTCAGTACGGGCGCCTGGACTTCGCGCAGCAGTCGTTGCCCCCAGGCATCATCCGCATTGATGACCATTCTCGGGATGACCGACTTTTCGCCTCGGGTCAGAATTTCAGTGAAGAATCTTTTTTTGGCCCGGAAATAATCCTCCATGTCTCGGTGATAGTCCAGATGCTCCGGGCTCAGGTTGGTAAAAATGCCCAGATCAAAATCGCAATCGTCCACCCGCTTCAAATCCAGCGCATGCGATGACACTTCGGCGATCACATGGGTCACCCCGGAGCCGGCCATATCGCTCAGGATCTTTTGCAGGTCGTAGGATTCCGGCGTCGTGTTCGGAGCCCCAATGATTTTGTCGTTGTAGCGATAGTTGACCGTTCCCAGGACGCCTGTACAAAAACCTGCCGCTTTCAGGATCGATTCCAGAAGATAAGACACCGTGGTCTTCCCGCTGGTCCCCGTAATGCCGACGAGGGTCAATCTCGATGAGGGATCGCCAAAATAGTTTTTGGCGATCCCTCCCAGCGCACGCCGGCTGTCCGGGACTTTGATCGCCACAACCCCCTGGGGCAGCCGAATGTCTTTCTGATGCACGATGAAGCGCGCGCCGCGCTCCACGGCCTCGCGAATAAAATCGTGCCCATCGTGGACGAGTCCGGGAACGGCGACAAAGAGGGAGCCCGGTTCGCAGCGGTCCGCTGAATAGCAGACCGATGACACGTCGCCGGTTTTGCCGGGATCCTGTCCGTTTATGGTAACACCCTGGAGTAATTGCCGCAGGTCCATCATGCCTCAGTTCTTCATCTCAAATACAACTCTGCAAAAACGTGCATCGTCCAAAACCGACCCCGGAGCGGGGACCTGACTCACCGCCCAGCCATTGCCGGAAACGCGCAAGTCGATCGACCGGGATTTCGCCATTCTCAGGGCCTCGCGGATGGTCAGACCGCGAAAGTCGGGCATTCGCAATTCGCTGTCGATTTGATTTTCACCGGGGTCCACACCCTCGATCAGAGATTGATCCGCCGCAACCAATTGCACGTCGTTCGGTTTATGCGGTTCGAACACGGGCGTTTCCCGGATATTCGTCTTAAAACAATTCAGAATCTGTTCTCCGATATTCTTGAAAACCGGCGCGGCGGCCACGCCGCCCCACTTGTCGCGCTGCGGTTCATCCAGCATGACGAGGATGGCCACCTGCGGATTGTCGGAAGGGAAGAAACCGATAAAGGACGTGCGGACTTTTTCCGAGGAATAACCGCCGCGGGCGAAGTCAAATTTTTGCGCGGTCCCGGTTTTACCGGCAACGGCGACATTCAGGATATGGGCTCTTTTGCCGGTGCCGTCCTCCGCCCCGACGACCTCCGTCAGCATGGCCGTCAGGCGCTTCGCCGTCTCCGCAGAAACGACCCGGCGCACCGTCTCCGGCGCATACATCTTGATCGGATTGTTGTTTTTATCCGTCAGGCCCCGCACGATATAGGGTTTCATCAGGACGCCGCCGTTGGCGACGGCCGACATGGCCGTAATGAGCTGGATGGCCGTAACCGAAATGCCCTGGCCGAACCCGATGTTGGCCGTATCCACCTTGGTCCAGCTCTTCACCGGCCGCAGGAGCCCCGCCGCCTCTCCGGACAGGTCGATTCCCGTCTTCGCTCCGAAGCCAAAATTTTTAATATAGCTGTAATATTTTTCCCGGCCGAGCTTCTCCGCTATTTTGGCGGAGCCGATATTGCTGGAGTATTTCAGGATATCGCGCACGGCAAGATAGCCGTGGCGTTTCCGGTTGGCTTCCCGGATCACGCGGTTGGCGACGGCATAGTGTCCGTCTTCGCAATAAAACCGGTCTGATTCTTTCACCACTTTTTCTTCCAGAGCGCCGGCGACCAGAAAAGGTTTAAAGGTCGAACCCGGGTCAAACACATCCGCGACCGCGCGGTTCTTCCAGGCGTCCGAGGTCAGTCCCTTGATGTTGTTGGGATTGAATCCCTTTTCGTTGGCCATGGCCAGAATCTCGCCGGTTTTCGGGTCCATGACGATCGCTATGCCGCCCTTCGCGCCTTTGTCCAACACCGCTTCCTTCAGATGCGATTCCACCAGATACTGGATGCGACTGTCAATCGTCAGCACCAGATTGGTGCTCTCGTTTTTCGCGGTGGCATTGTGCTCGACGTGCAAGAAAAGTTTCTTCCCTTTGGCATCCCTCGCCCAGGTCAGACTTTCCGGTGTTCCCTTCAGATACGTGTCGTACTTTTTTTCAAGCCCTTCAAGCCCTTCGGCGTCGAAACCGGAAAACCCGATCAAATGAGCGGCCAGCTGGCCGTTGGGGTAAAATCGCTTCGGCTCCTTAATGAGAAAAACGCCCTCGATGTCGGCTGCTTCCACCTTGGCCGCCTTTTGCACGTCAATCTTTCTGGCCAGCCAGCAGAAACTTTTGGGCTCCGATATTTTTTTATAAACGGAAGACGGATCGAGACCCAGAACCGCGGCGATCTGCCGCGACGCTTTCACCGGATCCGAAATTCGCGTCGGGTCGGCGCATACGGAGTCCGCCATGACCGACATGGCCAGCTTCTCGCCATTGCGGTCGTAGATCATGCCCCGTTCGGAATGGATGGGCAAAGTCGTGATATGCTGCCTTTGCGCCAGCTTCTTTAATTTTTCGCCGGATAAAACCTGCAACTGAAACGCCCGGGACAACAGCGCAATAAACAAAATCAAAAAAATCGCCAAAATGCTGGCCAGCCGGAACTTCAGCCATTTTTTTGAGTCTGCCGCCATACTCACTTCCCCGTTTGTTTTATGACAATCACCTGCTCCGCTGTTGGATAGGACATCTGCAATTTGTTTCTGGCAATGTCTTCAATTCTCTGCGGCGCTTTGAGCATTGCCGTTTCCAGCTTCAGTCTTTTTTGTTCTTCCTGCAGCAGCTCCTTCGCGGAAAGAGCCGCGGCAATATCGTATTCCATCTTGGTCATGCGGATATGCAGACCGACATAAATTACCGCGACAAACATCAGGACCAACGCCACAACAATGAACGTCGGATATTTCACGCCGAAAGACGCGGCTGCGGCTTCTTTAACGGGCCTGCTCTGGGGGATTGCCTGGGCTCCTGCGCTTTGCGCCATTTTCAGATCCTTTCCGCCACACGCAACTTCGCGCTGCGGGCGCGCGGGTTTAGTCCGGTTTCCCCGGCGGACGGAACGAGTGCTCTGCGCGTTAAGACTTTCAGGACAGCCTTTTTCCCGCAAACACAATACGGAATATCTTTCGGACAGACACAGGTTGCCGCAAGATCACGAAATGTATTTTTAACGATCCGGTCTTCGAGGGAATGAAAGGAAATAACGCCGATCCGGCCGCCTGTCGCCAGAGCGCCTACTGCGCCTTCGATCCCCGGAACGATGCAGTCGAGTTCCCGGTTCACGGCGATCCGCAGCGCCTGAAACGTCCGCGTGGCGGGATGAATCTTCTGATGCTTCATGCTCCCGGGCATAACGGAAGCGATCAGGCCGGCCAATTCCACCGTTGTTTCAATCGGCGAGATTTGTCTTTTTCGTGATATTGCCCCGGCGATTCGTGAAGCCATCTTTTCTTCCCCGTATAATCTGATAATCTTTTCCAGCTCAGTTGGCGTGAAATGGTTGACAATATCATAAGCGCAGAGCTTCGAATCCTGATCCATCCGCATATCCAGCGGTGCTTCCCGGTTGAAACTGAACCCCCTGTGCGCCGTATCCAGCTGATGAGAGGAAACGCCCAGATCCAGGAGCACACCGTCTACGCAATCGATATGCAGATCCGTAAGCACCAGGGCCAGCTCGGCGAAGTTCGCCCGGACGAGCGAGACACGCGATCCGAAAGGCGCCAGCCGCTCCTGGGCGGCCTTGAGGGCATCGCGGTCGCAATCCAGGCCGATCAAACGCCCGCGGGTTTTCGCAAGAATAGCCTGCGCGTGCCCCGCGCCGCCCACCGTACCGTCCACGTACACGCCGTTTTCTTTCACCGCGAGCCAGGAGAGCACTTCCTCGCGCATCACCGGCTCGTGGGAGAAATCGGCGCTCATCGTCAGATCCCCAGGCTGGCGGCGATTTCGTTGTCCCGGTCCATTTCTTCACTGGCCGTCTTTAATTTCTCTTCAAATCTTTCTTTGGGCCAGATTTCGATATTTCTCAGCATGCCGGCCAGAACGACGTCTTTCTCCAGCCGGGCATATTCCCGAAGCGTCGGCGGAATCAACACCCGCCCCTGACTGTCGAGATTGCAGTCCACGGCCCCGGACATGAAGAATCGCTGAAAATCGCGAAACTTTTTGTCCAGGATGCGTTTCTTGGATATTTCTTCTTCGATGATCCGCCATTCTGCGTAAGGGAACACGATTAAATACCCGTCCCAGTTCGTGATGACCATCTTGTTGTCATACTGCTCGGCGAAGATGTCGCGGAACTTGGATGGGAAAATAATCCTTCCCTTTTCGTCAATGCTGTGATGATATTGTCCCCGAAATACGGACATCGAAGCCCCTCCACAATTTTCCACTTTACTCCACGTGGCTAACTATAAAGAGGGAAAATTGCTTTGTCAAGGGAAAAGTGAATCTTTTTCCCGATCAACTGACTTAAAATCACTTAAGAATTCGGCGAATGTTCTCCGGTCCGGACAGACGTCCCGGTAAGGAGACTTCAGGGGGTATCTCCGGGAGCCGTCCGCCTGCCGCCGCACAGGCAGCAGGGGCCGAAATCCGGCTTCAGAAGATGATCGAATTGAATTGCGGGAAGGGTGAAATTGTTGATCGATTTTTGACCCGTATTAATCCCCGTCCGTCATATTCCGGAAACGGAGGACGGCTCTGTTATGGGCATCCAGGGATGACGAAAAGAAGTGCGTACCGTCTTTTTGTGAAACAAAATAGAGATAATCGGCATCCGCCGGATTGAGCACCGCCTGGAAAGAGTCCAGCCCCGGGTTGGCAATGGGTCCCGGCGGCAATCCTTTTATGATATATGTGTTATAGGGAGATTCCCGCCGGTAGTGGCTGCGCAGAACCTTCCCGTTGAAATCCTTGAGATCATAGACGGTTGTGGGATCGCTCTGCAGCGGCATTCCCTTCTTCAGCCGGTTATAGAAGACGGCGGCAATCATCGGCTTTTCGGGCGTGTTTCCCGATTCTTTTCCCACAAGAGACGCCAGCGTCACAAATTGATTCTGGTTCAATCCTCTGGCCGCCGCTTTTTTCATCATGTCCTCCGAAATCTTGCTCCAGAAGCGATCCACCATCATGCGGATAATCTGTTTTGTGCTCATGGACCGATTCAAGAAATAAGTATCCGGAAAAAGGTATCCTTCCACGGATGATCCGCGAACCCCCATCGAAGATAAGAATTCGGCATCTACGGCCAATTCAAAAAACATTTTTTCATCGATCAGCTTGTATTCTTTAAGACGCTCGGCAACTTCCGTGAGCGTGTAATCCTCATGAACCGTCACACGATACTTCTTGATTTCCCCCCGGATGAGTTTGTCGATCATTTCGAAGGGCGTGATCGACGTGGCGAATTCGTACTCACCGGCCCGGATCGAGCGGGTGCCTCTCTTAATCCAGACCAGGGTATAAAATAAGAATTTGTGTTCAACCAGTCCGGCGTTGCCCAGGATTTCGGTCACCTTGATGAAACTGGTGCCCGTCGGGATGTCGACCAGGACGGCAGCGCTCTGCGCCATATCAATCGGTTTCCTGGCGTAGATCAACAAACACGTGCAAAAAATAATGGCTCCGATACACAGCAGCAAAACAATATAAGACAGAATTTTTTTCATCTTCCTATTCATACGTGATCACAGGTGATTATTCTTTGAACGGAATATCAAGAGGCAGGATTCAACTGCCAGTTTATGTCTTATCGGCGCCATCCAGATAGCTTTGGAGAATCAGACAGGCCGCCAGCCTGTCCACTTTTTCTTTCCTTTTTTGCCAGCGAACGCCCGATGCAATCAAAATCTCTTCAGCTTCTTTCGTGGACATCGTCTCCGGCCATTTGACCACGGGCAGGGAAACCGCTTTGCCGAGCCAGTCGGCAAAGCGGTTAACCTTCTCACACTGTATGCCTTCGGAGCCGTCCAGCCTGAGCGGATAGCCGATCACGATCTTTTCAACCGCATAGTCCCGAATCCATCGGCTAAGCATTTCCAGATCGTGTTTTTTCGTCTTGCGGAAAAGCGTCGGGAGCCCCTGAGCGGTCAGGCCCAGTTCATCACAGACGGCCGCGCCGATTCTTTTTTCGCCGTAGTCCAAACCCAGGATGCGCAAAAAAACACCTCATTTTGGTTTGCTATCTAACAATTCCGAATCGGATTTTCAAGAAGTAAATCCCCCGTCCGTTTTCCCGAAAAGACCCGCCTCTTGGGGGAAATATAGTGTTGTGAAATTGCCGGGAGTTTGTTATTTCACATTCATTACAGGCAGCAAGATGGCGAGATAGAGCATGCAGCATTTTGTTTTGGGAACAGCCGGTCACGTGGATCACGGAAAAACGTCGCTTGTCAAAGCGCTCACCGGCATCGACACGGATCGTCTGAAAGAGGAAAAAGAACGAGGGATTACGATTGAACTCGGATTTGCATCGCTGGCGCTTCCCTCCGGCCCGACGCTCGGCATCGTCGACGTGCCCGGCCACGAAAAATTCATCAAGCACATGGTCGCCGGCGCGGCGGGCATCGATCTGGTCCTGATGGTCATTGCCGCGGACGAAGGCATCATGCCGCAAACGAAGGAACATTTGCACATCTGCTCGCTGCTCGGAATTACCACGGGCCTTGTCGCTCTGACCAAGACCGATCTGGTGGAACCGGAGTGGCTCGAGCTGGTGCGTTCCGAAATTGCCGACTATCTGCAAGGAACATTCCTCGCGGGAGCACCCGTTGTGCCGGTTTCAGCCGTCAACGGAACCGGCGTCAAAGACTTGCTCATCTGCCTCGATCAGGCGGTTGCCGGGTTGAAGGACAAGGCCGACGATGGTATTTTTCGCCTGCCAATCGACAGGATCTTTACGATGAAAGGATTCGGCACTGTGGTGACGGGCACCTTGATTTCCGACCGGATCAAGGTGGGTGAGGATATTCAGATTCTGCCCGAAAACATCTCCGCGCGCATCCGGGGGATCCAGGTGCACAACGCGCCGTTGGAAGAGGCTTTCTCCGGCCAGCGAACCGCCATTAATCTGCAGGGCATTGAAAAATCCACCCTGGAGCGGGGCAACGTTCTGGTGCGCCCGCAAACCGTCTGGCCGACGCGCAGGCTGGATGTTTATTTCGAGTACCTGGACGCCAATACGCGGAAACTCAGGAACCGGGCGCTGGTCCGCCTGCACACCGGCACGACGGAAATCATGACGCGTGTGGTTCTCCTGGAGGCGGATGAGCTGTCGCCCGGTCAAAAGACCTTTGCCCAGCTGAATTTGGCCAGTGAAGACGTCGTGGTCGCGGGCGATCATTTCGTATTGCGCAGCTACTCGCCGGTCACCACCATCGGCGGAGGCCTGATTCTCGATCCCCAACCCGGCAAACACAAACGCAAGAACCAAAAGGTCCTGGAGGACTTACACATCCTGCGCGACGGCACACTGGCCGAGAAGATCCCGGTTCTCCTGGAGCGCGCCGGCTTCGGCGGCATTTCCAGCCGGGCGCTCGCTTGGCGAACGGGCGTCCATGTAAAAAAAATCCGGGACGCTCTGGAAAAATTATTTTCCAGCCGCCAGGCCGTCCTCCTTTCCAGCGAAGAGGCGACGTCTTTATCCGCCCGTTTGTATACGCAACTCGAAGACCGGATTACCCGCAGTCTCGCCGAGTATCATCAGAAGAATCCTTTGCAGGCGGGAATCTCCAAAGAAGAGCTGAAAGCCGCACTGGCGGACACGGTATCGGTCAAACTCTTCAACATGGTTTTGGCGGGGCTCGGCAGGAAGGAAATCATCGTCAGCGACAAGGAGAGTATCCGCCTGACGGCCCATCACGTGCAGCTGGCGGTCGACGAAGGCGCCCTGCATCAGTCCATTGCCGCGACCTACGCGCAGGCCGGGCTTGCGCCGCCGTCCCTCTCCGACGTCTTGAACCATTTTAAAGATCAGAAGGCCAAAGCCCAGACCATCGTCAAGTTGATGCTCAAAGACGGGGAGCTGATCAAGATCAACGAAGACCTGTGTTTCGCGCGCGCCGCTCTGGAGAAATTGCGCCACGAGTACAAGGCGCAGCTGATCCGGGACGGTCAGTCGACACCGGCGTCTTTTAAAGATTTAACCGGCTTATCGCGCAAATACATCATCCCGCTCATGGAATATTTCGATGCGAGCAGGCTGACGGTGCGTGTGGGAGATCACCGGATCCTCCGGGAAAAAATCTGACGCAAATCATCAAAACGGATCATACAGAAAGGCGGTTCAATTGAAAAAAAAGGAAATCTATCTTCAGGATATCAAACAGGGCGATAAAATCGCTTCATCATTTCTGGTCGCGGAGAAAAACATGGCCTTCTCCCAGAAAGGCTCAGCCTATTTGAACGTGCGCCTCAAAGACAAGACGGGTGAACTCGACGGCAAGGTCTGGGACAACGCCGTGGACCTGGACCGCATCTTTAAGAAAGGCGACATCATCTTCATCGAGGGCCGGGTTCTCAGTTATCGCAATACGCTGCAGATATCGATTGTCACGATTAAGCCCTGCGCACCCCAGGATGTTGATCCGGCGGATTTTCTGCCCGTCAGTAAAATAGATACGGCGGCGATGTTCCGGGAATTCACCGCCTACATCGACACCCTTTCTTCCGAACCGCTGCGGAAACTTCTGGCTGCTTTCTTTCACGATGATAAAACGGCTGAACTATTCCGGCGCGCGCCGGCGGCCAAGGGATTTCATCACATCTATCTGGGAGGGCTTCTGGAACATACGCTTTCGGTCGTCCGGTTGCTCGATCGGGCAGCCGAGCATTATCCCCACCTCAACCGGGACATGCTGATCGCCGGCGGCATGCTGCATGATATCGGCAAAATCTACGAATTCTCCTACGACAGTCTGATCGAATACAGCGATGAAGGCCGGATGATCGGCCACCTGGTCATGGGAGTGGAAATGATCAACAAGAAAATTGAGGCGATTGCCGACTTTCCGCCCAAGACGGCTCTCGAACTGCGTCACGCCATTTTGAGCCATCACGGCGAATTTGAGTACGGGTCTCCCAAGCGTCCGAAAACGATGGAAGCCCTGGTCATTCACTTCATGGACGACCTCGACGCCAAGCTCAACGCCTTTCAAAGCTTCGTCGCCGCGGATGCCGCCAATACCGATTCCGACTGGACGGCTTACAATCGCTTCTTTGAGCGATACCTCTACAAGGGCCGGTAGGGGCAGTCCCGCAAACCGCCGGTGCTAAAAATCCAGGGCTTCCCGGATCTTCTGCGAAAGATCGGCGAGTTCAAATGGTTTCTGCATAAAGCTGATGTTCCCGCGCCGGCTCAGGATTTCCTGTGCTTCTCCGTCGAGGCTGTACCCGCTCGCCAGGATGATCCGGGCCTCGGGATTTTCCGCCCGGATGGCGTCAATTGCCGCTCCGCCGGAGAGGCCCGGCATGATCATGTCCATGATGACCAGATCGATGCGCCCGGAATTGGCAAGGTAAATATTGACGGCCTCTTCTCCGCTTGCGGCCGTGAGCAGGTGATACCCCAGCTCTTTGATCATGGCGCCGATCACTTCCGCGATATTCGCCTCATCCTCCGCGAGCAAAATAGTTTCCCGGCCCCACTTCGTTATTCTTTCCGGCTGCGATTCGCAAATGACTTCCTTGAAAGAGGCCGGGAAATAGATATCGAAAGTTGCGCCCTTTCCTCTTTCACTTTGGACATGGATCGCCCCCTGATGCCCCTTGACGATGCCGTAAACTGAAGCCAGCCCCAGGCCGGTGCCGCGGACCACGCCCATTTCCTTCGTCGTAAAAAAAGGTTCAAAAAGCCGCTCCCGAGTCATTTCGTCCATCCCCACCCCCGTATCCCTGACGGTGAGCTTCACATACGGTCCTGCAGCGATATCCAGGCTTTGGACATGAGCCCTCTCCAGCACAACGTTCCTGGTCCTGATGAAAATGTCTCCGCCGCCGGGCATGGCGTGCCAGGCATTCACCAGAAGGTTCAACAAAACCTGCTCCATCTGACCGCGGTCCGCGTCGACAATCCAGACGTCTTCGGCCAAATCCCGCAAAAGGGTAATCTCTTTCCTGGTTCTTCCGAACATCACCGCCGACTTCTCGACGATCTCATTGAGGTTGACCGGCTTGACTTCGTAGCGCCCGCCGCGCGCATATCCCAGAAGCTGCCGGGTTAAATCCGCACCGCTCCGGACATGAGATTCGACGGCTTTGAGCTGCGCGTAATGCGGATGCCCCGGGTCGGTATCGAGCAGCATCAGGGAGGTGTATCCCTGAATCCCCATCAGGAGGTTGTTAAAATCATGCGCGACACCGCCCGCCAGGGTTCCGATCGCTTCCATTTTTCTCGCCTGGCTCAATTGCTGGCGCAAACGCTCCTGCTCCTCCTCCATTCTTTTCCGGGCCGTCACATCCCGTCCGATATTGCGGAATCCCACCACGCCCCCCCGGGCGTCACGGATCAGCGTCACAATGGACTCGATCGCCTTGGTCGAACCGTCCTTGCACCAGACGTTCACCGTATAAATCTTCGCCGGATCACCTGTCCGGTAAAGTTCGGTAAATATGGTGAAAACTTGCCGGACATCTTCCGGACCGACGAAACGCCGGCGATAATGCAACTGCAGATATTCCTTGCGGGAATACCCGAGCATGCGGTGTGCCGCCTCATTGCAGAATGTACACCGGCCGCCGAGATCAAACTCCGCGCAGGAATCTTCGATGCTTTCCATAAAATCACGATA
>SBEK01000059.1 GCA_009668925.1 Deltaproteobacteria bacterium | reverse complement strand
AGTATATACATTTTACGTAAATGCCGTATCTTTATAGTATAAAATACATTATTTTACGGTGAGGCAGAGCATGAAAAACGTACCCGGTAAATGGTCAGTTTTCGTCATTATTCTCCTGGGGCTCCTGGTTGTCTTTGGATCTTCTTCCGACAGCAAGGTTCCGGCCAAGGATAAGAATATCTACAAAGAAATTAAAACGTTCAACGAAGTTCTCGATATGGTGCAGAAGAATTATGTCGATGCGGTGGATCCTTCCGTTCTGATTCAGGGCGCGATTAACGGCATGATCAAATCCCTCGATCCCCACAGCGCGTTCATGACCCCCGATATTTATAAGGAACTGGAAGTCGAGACGCAGGGCCGTTTTGGCGGAATCGGCATAGAAATTACGATCCTGAAAGATGTGCTGACCGTCGTTTCTCCTATCGAAGATACCCCGGCGTTTAATGCCGGCGTAAAATCCGGCGATCAGATCGTTAAGATCGACGGCAAATCCACCAAAGACATTACCATTCTGGAAGCCGTTAAGAAACTGCGCGGCCCGAAAGATACGAAAGTCACCATTACGATTATGCGGGAAAATATGACCCAGCCCCGGGATATTACCCTGACCCGGGCCATTATTCAGGTTAAGAGCGTTAAAGCCAAAACCGTTGATGACCACATCGGCTATATCCGCATTGCCTCCTTTCATGAAAGGACCGCCGCCGACCTGCGCAAAGCATGGTCCGAAGTGAGCGAAAAATCAAAACCGGTAAAGGGGCTCGTGCTGGATTTGCGAAATGATCCGGGCGGACTTCTGAATCAGGCCATTGAGGTTTCCGATATGTTTCTCAGATCGGGCATCATTGTTTCGACGCGCGGGCGGACGAAAAACATGGAAACCAAAACGATGGCCAGGGACAACGGGGAACAGGAGATCAGCGTTCCGCTGGTCGTTTTAGTGAATGAAGGAACCGCGAGTGCGGCGGAGATCGTTGCGGGGGCTCTTCAGGACAACGGCCGGGCGCTGATCATCGGAACGCAGACGTTCGGCAAAGCCTCCGTTCAAACCGTGATCCCGCTGGAAAACGGCTCCGCGCTGAAACTGACGACGGCCCGCTACTATACGCCCAATGGCCGGTCTATTCAGGCGGAAGGCATCAAACCGGACATCGTCGTGAGGCTGGTCCGGCCGGCCGATGAAAAGGAAGACCGTTTCGAAGAGCGCGTCCGGGAAAAAGATCTTAAGGGGCACATTAAACCGGCCAAGGAAGACGGTACGCAGCTGGAGGAAAATAAAACCGAAAGTCTCAAGGAAGCGACGGATCTCGACAAAGACAATCAACTGAAGGCGGCCGTTGATATTTTGAAAAGCTGGCAGATCATGAAGAAGAATCCGGTGAATTGAACCCGTTTTGTAAGAGAACTTTCTTGCCGGCTATGAAAAAGAAAAATAAAAAAAAATATGTCACGGCGGCTTTAATCACGTTGATTGTTTTGTCCGTCGCCGCGATTATTTACGTCATCGCGTTTCACGATGAAGAAATGATAACGGCGAAGTCCGGAACGGCCGGAAAGAAGCACGCGGCGGTTCCGGAGCCTGGTTCAAAAGAAAAGCCCTCCGGGCAGCCTCCGGTCAAGGCGCCGGGAAAAGCGAAATTGTTGACCCGGACGCCGTCGGCGATGCCGGATAAAGAAACACGGCCGGAAGGGCGGAAGACGCCGGTGCTTCCGCAAACCGGTCATGAGCCCCCGCAGAAAGAAAAGATCATCATTGCCAAGATGGTGCCCCAGCGTTTACCCTTAAAGCAGGTAGCCATCATTATCGACGATCTCGGATATGATCTGGCGATCGTGCGGGAACTGCTGAGCATCGATGCGGACATCACCTATGCCATTTTGCCGCTGGTCGCCCATTCGCGGGAAGCAGCCGAGATGGTGCACAAGGCCAATCGTGAGACGCTTCTGCACCTGCCGATGGAACCGCTGTCCTATCCCAGGGAAAAGCCGGGCCACGGGGCTCTTTTTACGGACATGAATGATGAAGAAATTGTCTTTCAACTCCATTCCGACCTGGCTTCCGTTCCGCACGTTTCGGGGGTCAACAACCACATGGGCTCCAGATTCATGTCCAATGAAGAACGGCTTCTGACGGTTTTTAGAGAACTCAAGAAGAAGGATTTGTTTTTTATAGATTCACGGACGACCCGAAATTCCAAAACGGCTGCGGCATCGCAGAAAACCCGTTTAACGGTCGCATCGCGCAAAATATTTCTGGACAATGAGCGCGATTACTCCAAGATCTACCGGATTCTGGTGGAGGTGGCTGACATGCCGGCCGACGGTTCGCCGCTCATTATCATCGGGCATCCGCATCCGGAAACCATTCGAGCGATCAGAGACGCCAGCAAAGTTTTCCGGGAAAAGGGAGTTTCGATCATCCCGGTATCCAAATTGCTGCAGAAGCAACCGTCATAAAGATATGTCCCGGCCGCCCGATTCCCGGGAGATAAGAATTGAGAGCGACGATCATTATGCCAAGCAGGATCATTACCTTCGTTGTCTGCGGATGGATTATTTCCGCGCTCATTGCCGGCTGCGTTTCTTTGCCGGAGAAGCGGCCATTTGTTTCTTATCCGCCCGCCCAGGAAGAATATTCGGGAGAAGCCGCCTATCACTATTCGCTGGCCGTGCTCATGCGGCTGGACGGAGATCTGAAAGGGGCGATCGATCAAATGAAGCAGGCGCTCACTATTCAGCCCGATTCTCCCTATTTGACCACGGAACTGGTCTCCCTCTATGTGGAGAACAACAACAGCGACCTGGCGCTGTCCGTTGGAGAGTCCGCATTGGTCCGGCAGCCCGGGAATATCGAACTTCGCTCCATCCTGGGCGGTTTATATTTTACCATGCACCAATACGATAAGGCCGTTCGGGAATACCAGACGATCGTTGATATGGATCCGAAGAACCTGGTGGCCTATTTATACCTCGCGACCATCTATGCGCAGGAAAAGAAATATGCCCAGGCCCAGAAGGCTTTTCAAAAAATGCTCGCCATGGATCCCGACAACATTATCGGCGGGTACTATTACGCAAAGATGCTGGCCGAGATCAATCGCTTTGCCGAGGCCGAAACCCTCTATCAAAAGATCATTCAGCAAAGACCGGCATTTGAAACGGCCTGGCTGGGCCTGGCCCAGCTTTACGAAGCGCAAAATAAATTTGACGACGCCATCACCGTTTATCGCCGTTATCTGGATGCGAATCCCGCGCGGGTCGGCTTCCGGATGAAGATTGCCGAGCTGCTGGTGAAGGTGAATAAGGCCCCGGAAGCGGAAAAAGAGTTTAGAGAAATTTTGAAAGTTGATCCCGCGAACCGTGAAGTGCGCACGGCGCTGGGGCTTTTATATTACGATATGCGCCGCTTCGACGAGGCGGTCGCAGAATTTTCCTCCCTTCTGGCAGAGGCGCCCGAGGATGACAAACTGCTTTATCTTCTGGCGAATGCCCTGGAGCAGAAAGGCGATACGGCGAAGGCGCTGGCGATGTATCGGAAAATAGCGCCCGCATTTGAACTGTATGCCAATGCCCAGATTCATGCGGCCATGATTCTGAAAAAAGAGAACCGGCTTGCCGAGGCCGTTTCGATCATCACCGGGGCGATCGGGAAGAAGAACGATCAGGTCATCTTATACCTTTATCTGTCCGCGCTTTATGAAGACGGTAAGAACATGGCGGCGGCGGAAAAGATTGTCCGGGAAGGCATTGCGCTGTTCCCCAGCAGTACGGATCTGCACTATGCGCTCGGAACGATTCTGGAAAAAAGCAACCGGTTTGAGGAAAGCATTCGGTCCATGGAGAAAGTGTTGGCGCTGGATCCGCAAAACGCCGATGCACTCAATTTTATCGGTTATTCCTATGCCGACCGGGGAATGCATCTCGACCAGGCCGAGCAAATGATCGTTCAAGCCTTGAAGATCAAACCGGACAATGGCTACATCCTGGATTCTCTGGGCTGGGTGTATTTCAAAAAAAATCAATACACGAAGGCATTGAAACAACTCCAGAGAGCGCTCGAACTTCTTCCGGACGACCCCAACATCATGGAGCATCTGGGCGACGTTTATTCGAAAATCGGCGAGAGCAAAAAGGCGGTCGAATATTACCGGAAAGCCGTGAAGATGGACCCCCAAAATCGCGCACTCCAGAAGAAACTCGACCATCTGATAACTGAAAAATAATGTGCGAAGGCCATGGCAATTGGTTTTCAGAAAGTGTCTCCCGTATGTGTGACCGATATGTCCAGGGCAAGCGGCTGATGATTTTTTTTGCGGCGGTGATGCTGTTGTGTTTGAGCGGCTGCGCCGGAGGAGGGGCGGCTCTGGGACCGGGTGGGCCGCCCAAGGCCCGGGAGATGGTTTCTCCGGTGCATCCGGCAGTAGACAGGATAACAGCCATCGCGCAAATTGAACTGGTGACGGCTCAGGGACATTATCCGATCAGGGCCGCCATGATCCTGCAGAGACCGTCTTATCTCCGCCTGGAGATGCTGCCGGTGATCGGAACTCCGGATTTCTTTCTCACGGCGTCGCCCGATGAACTGAGAATATTCATTCCGTCGCAAAACGAGTTTTATTCGGGGAAACCGACCGCGGAAAATCTGTCGCGTTTTTTACCCTGGTCTTTTACCCTGGAAGAAATTGTCATGATTTTGTCCAGCGCGTACCCGCCGCTTGACGGGGCCAACGTGTCCCAGGAAAGTCATCCCGACGGCGCACTGCTGCGGGTGGATATGAGAACGCCCGCGGGGCCGTCGCAAACGATCTGGATGGCGAAGAATGAGCGGCTGGTGAAACTGATCCGCTACGATTCGCTCGGCCGGGAAACGTATCAGGCGGTCTTTGACGACTACCGGCCCGGAAGCGCCCTGGCCGGGAAAATAGTGATTCAATGGGCCGATAACGTGACTTCCGTTTCCGTCAAATACTCCGACCTGAACGTCGAGAAAAACGGCGATCCGTCCATCTTTAAATTACCGGCGCCGCCCGGAAGCAAACCCATTCATCTGGATTAGTCCGCCAAAAGACAGGTTCAATTCCGGATGCGGGAGGGTGCCGGCGCTGCACGCGTCCGGAAACGAATCGGGATTCGGCAAAATCTGCGGAGTTTTGGGTTGCGGTATGGCGGATGCCCGGAGGAGACTTCGGCATAAAGACCCCTCCGGGCGATCGGACAGATTTACTTGATTTCCTGAAGCTTGGAGCGTGCAATACGCGCCTGACTCGTGTTGGGATAATCTTTGGTGACCTGCTGCAAAAGCAGCTTGGCGCTGACCTTGTCGCCCAGGTTTTGAAAGGAGATCCCCTGCTTCAGGAGCGCATAAGGAACTTTGTTGCTGCTCGGGAATTTCTTGGTGACTTTTTCATATTCCAGAATGGCTTTTTCGTATTTCTTTTCAAAGAAATAACATTCGCCGATCCAGAACTGGGCGTTATCGGAATACTCGCCTGCCGGATAAGCGGCCAGGAAGCTTTGGAAAGCTTCTCTGGCCTTGGTGTAGTTGCCGTTCTTGAATGTCTGGTAAGCCGAAGCATACTGGGCGGCTTTATCCTGCTTGGCCCCTGGATCCTTCGACTGAGCCGATGCGTCGACGTCGGTCGGAGAATCCTTCCTGCTGATTTCCAGGAAATTTTCGATAAAATTAACTTTCAGGAGAAGGTTGTCGATCTTCTCTTTATAAGGATCATCTTTATCCCGGGCGACTTCCTTTTTTAAGGACTCGATTTGGCCCCGAAGTTGCTGGATCTGCTCGCGCAGTTCGGCAAAGTCAGCCGTTGTATTGGCATGGCCTTTCCGCATGGACGCGAGCGCCGTAACATTCTTCTCCTGCTCCTTCTGCAGAGCAGCGAACCGGGAGTCCAAACGGGTATCCAGGGAAGCGAGTTTTGCTTCCATTTGCTGGTTTAATTCCGAACGCACCGCCTTCAAATCGGAAGACGTTGCGCAACCGGCCAGCGCCAAAGCCAGCGCCGGGAACAGGAAATATCGTAGAGCGCGTTTCAAAACCTGCTCTCCTTCTGCATTATTTCAAAAGAAACTGTACGCGTCTGTTCTGAGCCCAGGCCGCCTCAGTGTGACCCGGATCCAACGGTTTTTCTTCGCCGTAGCTGATTGTTTCCATGCGCGAAGCGTTGATGCCCAGGTTCGCCAGATACTGCTTGGTTTCCTGCGCCCGTCTTTCACCCAGGGCCATGTTGTATTCAGCTGTGCCTCTCTCATCGCAATAGCCTTCCACAACGATCGTGGCGGCGCTGTTCTTGGTGAATATATCGGCATTCGCTTTCAGGATTTCCCGGGCATCGGGGCGGATGCTGGATTTATCAAAATCAAAATAGATGTTCTGTATATTCAGGTCGGCCAGTGCCGCCGCATTCTTCTTGGCTCGGGCATCTCTCTCGGCCTGGGCCTTCAGAGCGGCTTCGCGATCAGCCTGTTCTTTAGCCTTGCGGGCGGCTTCATCATCCTGCACGGCAACCGGTGCTTCCTTAGCCGGAGCCTTCTGCTCCTGGACGGCCTCATCTTTGACCACTGCCTTCTTTTCGGCGCAACCGCTGAACAGGGATAGACCAAACGCCAGGACCATCAACATACTTATTAAGAATAAATGTTTCTTCATGATATTCTCCTTTCGTGATTAAAAATCGTTATTTTCCAAAGATTTAACGAACGGCTGAAGTAAAACATAACATACGGGCCGACGTCAACAAAAATAATATAAAAAACAATAGAATATGATGTGTGGTTCAGGGAGAAGCGCGGCAGCCGCGCTGCTTCTCAATGTCCCTGTCGAAGTTAGACCTAATCATGATGCTTTCTATACGGCAAAGGGTGAAAAATAACAACCCCAACGTAAAAATATTTTTATTTGAGCCTGGGCGACCAGGCCGGCATGACCAGCGGATCTTTGCTTTCCATAAGGACGCGCGTATTGAGGCCGTTGGAATTCATGACGCTGATGCGGCTTTTGGTCCCCTGGTGTGAACTGAAAACAATCTGTCTGCCGGAAGGAGACCAGGACGGGTATTCGTTGTCTGCGTCATCAAAGGTCAACTGAATAAGATTATTTCCCTCGTCGTCCACGGAAAAGATCTGATACTTGTGGTTGATGAGGCCTTCATAGGCAATTCTGCCGCCGCGGGGCGACCAGGAAGGTGATGTATTATAGTTGCCTTCAAAGGTGACCCTCTTGACGTTGTTGCCGTCCGCATCCATGACAAAGACCTGCGGCGTTCCGGAGCGATTGGAGACAAAAGCGATCTTTTTGCCGTCCGGTGACCAGGCGGGGGAAACATCGATGGAATAGCTGCGGGTTAAACGATCGAATTTCATCGTGTCGATATCCAGTACATAAATTTCTTCATTGTTGTCTTTACTCAGCGTCAATAAGAGTTTCTTGCTGTCCGGAGAAAAAGAGCCGCATAAGTTGAGGCCCGGAAACGAGGAAACTTTTCTTTCTTTCCCCGTATTTAAGTCCCGCAAAAACACTTCCGGACGGCCGCTCTTGTAAGACGTAAAGGCCAGATACCTGCCGTCCGGCGACCAGCGCGGCGCGGCAAGAATGCTTCGATGACCGGTCAGATTTGCCGCCTCCGAGGCGCCGTAGTCCATTGCATAAATATCGGAGCCGCTTTTCTTTTTGATAATGAAAGCAAGGCGCGTGTTCAGGTCTCCTGCATCTCCGGTCAGCGCCAGGAGGATATCGGAGGCAATAGCGATGGCCAGGGCCCGGAGGGTGTCGGCATGTCCCGTGTATTTTTTGGCGAGGAGCATTTGACCGCGCGTGACATCATACAGGCGGCTCTCCGCGGCGATGTCTTTCCCTTTAACGATCATGTCGCCCCGGACGAGAAAGTCCGCGCCGATAACCGACCAGTCGGAGAAACGGATCGTCTCCGGCTGTCCCGGCTGACCCGGCTCAACGCCGTCGAGAAAACTCTTTTTGTCCAGAAGATTAAAAATTCCCGACAAATCCAGATAGTAACGGATCTGGTCGGCGATTGCCGTATGGATATCCGCCGGGGCCGCGGGCGCATTCTTGCTCTGAAAATCGCAGACGGCAATCGGGAATTGTTGAAAACCCGGTGCGTCGATGTCAATGTACACTTTAGCCCCGGCCGCGCCCGGCAGGGCGGTGAGGAATAAAAAAATGAGGAGGGTGGACAGCTTAGCGGTGAATGTCATTTTCATGGATTGTCTGATCCTTTTTTCCGTCTATTGCAGTTCCGAGGAATGAAACCGAATGCCGATTTCGAGGGAGCGGCCGCTCACCCATCCGGCAAGCGGAGGGAAAGGCGCCGACTTTTTAACCGCGCGAAGGGCGGATTCGTCAAAATAGCTGTTGCCGGAGCGTTTTTCAAATCCGATATATTCCAGGACGCCGCTTTGGGCAATGCGGACGTCGATAATCGTCTCCACGTTGTCTTTGGGTTTTAAGGCCTGGGGCAGCGTCCAGTTCTTTTTCACTTTGGACCAGACAAACCGGCTGTAGTCGTTGATCCGGGATTGCTGCTCGGGCGCTTTTGCGCCGGTAACGCCCGAAGGCGGCGCGGCGGCTGCCGGTTTGTTTTTCCCGGCGTTTTCGAGCTCTTTTTGCCGGATGGCACTGATCGCCTTTTCAATATCCGTTTTCGAGGCTTCGTCTTTCTTGACGAGGGGTGTGACTTTCGAATCCGTGAGGCTGCGCTTGAGAATGACCGAGTGATCCGCAGAGGGCGGCTGCAGAAGGCTCTTCGTCCCGCCTGTCGTTGAGGACAGCACGGCTTCGGGGCTGACCAGGGCGACGGTATAGGGTGCGCCGAATGTTAAGTGCCTCGACGGGCCGGAAACGGCAATGACCAGGGCGGCAAACACAAGGAGATGAAGAAGCAGGGAAGCGAAAAACATATTGAAGGGAGAGCCGGAATCGCCGAAAGGGCTCTTATGGGTCCGCCGGGACGTCATTTTAGGCCCTCGGGCGGTTCGGTAATCATGCCCAGCTTATCGACCCCCGCTCTGCGTATTTCCGACATGACTTCAACCACAAAGCCGTACGGGACGCTTTTATCGGCGCGCAGAAAAACCTCCCGGTCGACGCGTTCGGCAAAAATGGCGGCGAGTTTGGCATTGAGATCCTGAAGCGGCATCCGGGTTTTGTTGAGAAAAATTTCCTTATTCTCGTTGATGGTTAAAACCAGCTTTTCTTCGGCGATGTCGATGCTTTTCGACTTGACGCGCGGCAGATTGACATCAATGCCCATGGACAGCATCGGTGCCGTGACCATGAAAATGATGAGCAGCACCAGCATAACGTCGACCAGCGGCGTCACATTGATTTCAGCCATCGATTTTCTATCGGAATTTCTTCTGCGTTTTTGCCGCATCATACATCACCCGGCATCCATCTATTTATGAATCAGATAACGTTCGACGATATTCAAAAATTCGTCGGCAAAGTTGTCCATTTCCTGAACCATGGTCTTGGACTTGTTTAAAAAATAATTATAAAAAATAACCGCGGGAATGGCCGCCGCCAACCCCGCCGCCGTGGCGATGAGCGCCTCGGAAATCCCCGGGGCGACGACGGCCAGCGTCGCCGAACCGCGTGCGCCGATCGCCTTGAAGGTTTCCATGATTCCCCAGACGGTTCCGAACAGACCGATAAAAGGACTTGCGGAGCCCGTTGTGGCCAGAAAGCCCAGAGCACTTTCGAGTTTGGTCATTTCCGTCCCGGAGGCGCGGTTGAGCGCCCGCTCGACGTTATCCAGGGACGAAAGGCTGATGTCTTCGCCGCGGGCCGCGTCTTTGGAGAGCCGGTTCACTTTGGTCAGTTCGGTATACCCCACGCGAAAAACTTCCGCCGTTGTGGAATAGGAATATTTTTTCGCCGCCGGCAGAATTTCGGAAAGCTTGGTACTGCGCTGATAATCGGAATCAAAGGCCTCATTTTCGCTCTTTATTTTTCGGTAATACCGGAACTTGATAAAGATGATGGTCCACGAGACAATGGAGAGAATGAGCAGGATCAATAAAACAAATTGAACGACCAGACCGGCATCTAAAATCATGCCCAGCAGAGAGCCGTGAAAATTGCTTCCTATGCCTAAAGACCCAATATCTTTCACTTTATAATCTCCAGAAATGGTTTTTAAATTTGTGTGGTACCGTAAAGGAAAAAAAAGGGCTTGTCAATACCTCTTTTCTTTCACAGGTGTTGGTGAACTGGGGAAACGCCCGTCTTCCCCGGCGCCCGCGCCAGGCCTCTACTGTGGTTGCGAAATGTTAACCGGCATGGAGAATCAGCTTCTCGTTGACATTTTTCGGCAACGATGTCATTTTCAGTTCCCCTTGGGGAAGGTCCGTTAAGACCCGGGCAAAAAATCTATTTCGGGAGATTAACCCATGCACAGACTTCGGATTTCCGTTCAGGCATTATCCAGCTTCCTGACCCTCGCGCTCTTGATGATTGTTTTAGGTTGCGGCGGCGGAGGAGGCGGCGGCGGAGCGGCTCCCACCTACACGATTTCCGGTGCAGTGAGCGGTGCTACGCAGGCCGGTGTGACGATCAACCTCACCGGCGCGGCCATCGCTTCGACCACAACAGCAGCGGACGGCACCTTCAGCTTCACCGGCCGGGCGAACGGAACCTATACGATTACACCGGTGAAGCCGGATTACATTTTCAATCCGGTAAGCACGGTCGTGATCGTGAGCGGCGCCAATGTCACCGGCGTGAACTTTGTAGCTACGGCCAACACGGACCCGACGTACAGCCTTTCCGGCACCGTATCCGGAGCAGTACAGGCGGGTGTGCTGATCACACTTGGCGGAGATGCAGCCGGTACGGCGATAACGGATGCGGGCGGCAATTACAGTTTCCCGGGACTGCCCGCCGGTAATTATAGCGTGACGCCATCGAGGACGGGATACGATTTTACGCCTTCCACCCGGTTAGTGACGATAAGCGGCAATTCCACCGGGAATGATTTTACAGCGGCTCCGACGCCGGAGCCTACTTACAACATTTCCGGAACGGTGAGCGGCGCGATTGTCGAAGGCGTCACCATTCAGTTGACCGGTCCGGCCACCGCATCGACGACTACCGATGCGGGGGGCAATTACACGCTCTCCGGAGTCCACAACGGAATTTATACGGTCACCCCTGTTAAAGACGGCTATACCTTCAATCCGGCAAGTACGGCTGTGAATGTCAACGGGGCGAATCAAACGGGAAAGAACTTTGTGGCGACGAAAATCCCCGGGAAATTCACGGTTTCCGGTGCGGTAAGTGGAGATATTCTGGGAGGCGTGACGATTACGCTGAGCGGCGGCGCCTCCGGTTCCACAACGACCAACGCGTCCGGCAACTATAGTTTTTCCAATGTAAGTGAAGGCAGCATCTGCACCGTAACGCCTTCCGCGCCCGGCTATACCTTCGCGCCGGCAAGCCGAAATATAACCGTTACCGGCGACATCACTGTCGGCGATTTTGCCGCGACAGCCAAACCATCGGTGACGTGGAAAGAATATGTCCTCACGACATCGGCGAGTTCCGCGGGATGGCGCCGCCGCACGCTTAGGTTTGCCGATGCCAATCCCGCAATATTGTTTGCCGCTTCGTCGTGCCTGAACAGTTCGGGCAGCACCACCTGTCCTGCCGCGGGATCGCTCACCTGGACCACCACCGGCAATGTCATTACGGAAAGCGGTGCGAGTGCGGATACCAATGTTCACATGACCCTGACGTCCACGGGGAATTTCATCGCGGGAACCGGCAATGCGGGCTCTTCGGAGTTAAGGGTCAGCCTGAAGGTCTTGCCGGCTGCCGTTTATTCGACCGCCGACATCCAAAGCAAATCGTTTGTTTTCCACGAACTGATTGTCGGCTCCGAGACAAAGTGGCGCTATGGCCGCGGGTCGACGGATGGGGCGGGTGCGGTTACCCTGACGAGTAAAACCGATCCTTCCGGAACAATCGCAACGCCAGATACAAGCTGGGGGAATTTCGTAGTCGATGCGACCGGCGCAGTTGCCGTCAGCGGAATTCCAACATTTTCCGGATTCCTGGCGGACGACAAGAAAACGATCGTCGGGACGTATACGAACGGAGGAACGTACCGGCTGATGATTTTGCAAATCACCGCGCGCAGTGATTATCCTGTCGGACCGCTGCCGGCTTCCGTCTGGAAAAGCAGCATTCTGGCCAAGAGCACACCTGTCCCCGTGGTCGGCGTTCAGGCCGGCTGGGTTTACTGCACGAATACGGTGGATGCGAGCGGCAATATGTCCTTCGGCACCGACTGGACCAGCGATAACAGCCAGTTCCAGAGCAATAGACCCACCACTTCCTTTACCGGTTCCCTCTCAGCGACGGGCGAGGTTACCATGTCGGGAGGAAGCGACTACCACGGGCAGGCTTCCGATGACTGGAACTTTTTGATAGGAACCATGACGACGTCACAGGTTGTTTTTGGAAGCACGATTTATATCTATTTTCTCCAGATCAGCACACGATAAAACCATCCGGCGGGTGACGGCACTGCCCTGAGCAGGCCTTCACCCGCCACAACCTTCAAATCAATCAAAGATTAAATCAACTTTCCAGTAACCGGTCGAAAAGATACTTAGAGTAAAGAACCGGCAGCAGAATGTGGAGTCTGTGTCGCGGACTGCGCGAATTGAAGATTTTTACGGGGACCCTGCCCGCGAAGCGGAACGTCCGCCCGGGCAACTGTTTGAGCGCGTAGCGCGAGTTTTGGCCGGGCAGTGCAGCGAGCGGCTGCTGGGTCGTAAAAAGATTCTGAGCGCAGACGAGACACAGGCTCGATATTCTTCACGGGGAATAAAAATCAAATATGCAAATGATAAGGTAAATTGTTTTATGGCGAGTTTACTCAGAGGCTTTCCGGCGTTAAGGCCACGACATCGTCGATATTTTCCGTATCGGCAAGCAGCATGATCATCCGGTCGATGCCGAGCGCGATGCCTGCGGCATCCGGCATCGCGGGGAGCGCAGCCAGAAACTTTTCCGGCATGGCGTAAGGCGCCCAATGCTTGGCGGCGCGCGTCTGGGTCGCTTTTTCGAAACGTTTTCTTTGTTCAGCGGCGTCCGTCAATTCCGAAAAGCCGTTGGCCAGCTCCATTCCGCCGATGTAAAGCTCGAAGCGTTCCGCGACGGCCGGATCGCTCTTCTTTATTCGGGCCAATGCCGCGAGGGGTGCGGGATAGTCGTAAAGGAAAGTCGGACGGTCGGCGCCTAAGTGCGGTTCGACGAACTCCACCAGAATTTCATCAAACCGGTCCTGATCAAGGGCTTCCTGCACGGAGACCGGCGCAAATTTCAAAAAAGCATCGGCGACGGTCAGCCTCTCCCATGGCGATGCGATACATATTTTTCTATTCTGCCAGAAGATATGCTCGCTAATTCCCGTCTTCTTCATCGCGGCCATGAGCAGCTGCTCGCATTGATCCATCAATTGGATGTAATCGAACCCGGCCGCATACCATTCGAGCATCGTGAATTCCGGCAGATGCTGGCCGCCCCGTTCGTCGGCGCGAAAACATTTGCAGAACTGAAAGATCCGGGGGTAGCCCGAGGCGAGAAGCCTCTTCATGCAGAGTTCCGGAGAGGTTTGCAGAAACCAGTCGCCCGAGGCAATGGCCTCAATGTGTTCTTCGGGCGCGGGGGCGGGGATGCGCACGGGGGTTTCCACTTCCAAAAAATCGTGTTCATGAAAAAAACGGCGGATGCCGGAAATGAAACCGGCGCGCAGGCGAAGATTGTTCGCCTTGCGCGCCAGTTGAAATTGGTCGTCTTGATGAAATTGGGTCAAGAGATTCTCCTCCATAAAGAAAGGAGATCAGCCTTTGACTCTGGTCAGATACTCTCCCGTGCGCGTATCAATGCGGATCTTTTCTCCCTCGGAAACGAAGGTCGGAACCAGAACGGTTGCGCCCGTCTGCACTTTGACCGGCTTGGTCGCGCCGGAAACCGTGTCCCCCTTTGCCCAGGGCTCCGCTTCGGTGACGATCAGTTCGACAAAGTTGGGCAGGCTGATGCCGATGGGCCGGTCTTCAAACAGCAGGATTTCGACTTCGATATTGTCGGTCATGTAATTGATGGCATCGTCGACCTGTGCTTCCGTCAGATAAACCTGCTCATAGGTTTCGTTATCCATGAAACAATACTTATCGCCCTCTTTGTATAGATACTGCATTTTCTTTTCGCGCAGGTCGGCCGGTTCAAACATATCCACGGAGCGGAAGGTGCGTTCGAACTGGTTGCCGTTGATCATGTTCTTGAGCTTGGTGCGATACAGAGCCTGTCCTTTGCCGGGCTTCACGAAATTGAATTCGGTAATCACATAGGGATCGCCGTCGATTTTCAGGCGCAGGCCTTTTCTTAAATCACTTGCGGTGTACATAAAACGTATTTCTCCTCATCCTTTTAATGTGGTCAGGATTTATTTGATGCCTTTCCTAATCCAAATATTAAAAAAAGTCAAAGAAATCTTGATGTTTTATCAAATCATTTTTTATGGACAAAGACAGGGCCAGAAGCGGAGCTTTTCCTGCCGAGCCGGGCAGGTCGGCCACATATTGGGGCAGCGCCAGCCCGGAGCAATGCCGGCGCAGTCCGTCCATCAGGGCCAGCCCCGATCCGGCATCCGTTCGGAAATGGGTGCAGCCTTTGACGGGCTCGCAATGAAAAAGATAATAAGGACGAACCGATATCTTCTGCAAGCCATAGAGCAGACGCTTCATGACCTCGGGGGAATCATTGATTCCTCTGAGCAGAACGGATTGATTGGAGACCGGAATGCCGGCTTCCTGAATCATGTCGCAGGCGCGCGCGGAGTCCGGTGTTATTTCGGAGGGGTGATTGAATTGTGTATTGAACCACAGAGGCCGGTAGCGCCTGAGCATCCGGCAGAGATTCCTGGTGATCCTCATGGGCAGGACAACGGGAATGCGGCTGCCGATGCGCAGCACCTCCACATGCGGGATGTCGGCAAACGCTTTAAGAATCATCTCCAGCTTTTCGTCGTCGTACGTGAGCGGATCGCCGCCGGATAGAATAACTTCCCGAACCTGAGGGGAGTCGGCGACGTAGCGGACCATCTTTGTGAGGCGGCCGGGAAACGAAGAGGCATCGCGGGTTTTCCAGTGCCGTTTGCGGTTGCAGTGCCGGCAGTAGGTGGCACATGTTTTTGTCACAAGGGCCAGAACCCGGTCGGGATAGCGATGGAGCAGTTTCGGCACGGGCATACAGTCGTCTTCATGAAGCGGATCCGCCGGGCAATTGGCGGCAGGGGATATTTCCCGCAGATCGGGAAGGCACTGCACAGCGAGAGGGTCGCTCGGGTCGTCAAATTGAATCAGGGATAAATAATAAGGCGTAACCGCCAGCGGATAGGCGGCGTGCACCGCACGCAGCTTTTCAACTTCGGCCACGGGCCTATCCAGAATTCCGGCCAACCCCGTTAGCGATGTGACGCGGTTCTTAAATTGCCAGCGCCAATCGAGCCAATTCCGACGCGAAGCATCCGGAAGACGGGAAAGCATTTTTTTCTTATCCATAACATTTTAAACCATTTGCGGCAGGTGTCGTACCACAATTTCCCGTCTGTGCATAGGAAATCCATAAGCTTCCCCAAACCAAAAAAAAGGAGAATTTGCAAAGCGGCCGTGATATGGAAGACCAGACCTATTCAAGCGGAGGCATTTACGGTGGTCTCTATCCAGGAACGTAAAGAACGGGTCGCGGTCCTGTCGGTCGCGTCGAATTCGATACTGGTTGTTTTCAAAATCATTGTCGGTGCGCTGATCGGATCCGTGTCGATCATTTCGGAAGCGATTCATTCGGGTATGGATTTGCTGGCGGCGATTATTGCCATGGTCTCCGTTAAGAAATCGCACCTTCCGGCGGATGAGGTTCATCCTTTCGGGCACGGCAAAGTTGAAAGCATCTCCGGATTGATCGAAGCGGTCCTGATTTTTATTGCGGCGTTCTGGATCATTTTCGAGGCGCTCAAAAAGCTCGCGTCGGCCGAGGAAGTAGAATCGCCCGGATGGGGCGTCGCCGTGATGTTCTTATCCGCCGTCCTTAATTTTTTTGTCTCGCAGAGGCTTTTTGCCGTCGGAAAGGAAGCCGATTCCATCGCCCTCACGGCGGACGCCTGGCACTTGCGGACCGACGTTTTCACATCCGTAGGCGTTATGGTCAGTCTGTCCATCATCTGGATCAGCCATTTCTTTTTTGTTGATCCGCGTATTCACTGGCTGGACCCGGTCGCCGCGATTTTCGTGGCGACGTTCATCCTGAAGGCGGCCTACGATTTAACCACACAGGCGCTGGGCGATCTGATGGATGTGAAATTGCCGCCGGACGAGGAGGGATGGATCCGCGAGGTGATCGCGAGTCGCAGACCGGAGATCCATGGGTATCATCAATTAAAGACGCGCAAGGCCGGCAACTTCCGGTTCATCGAATTTCACATTAAAGTGGATCCGCAGATGACGGTCGAGGCGTCGCACGGCATTACCCGGGACCTCAAGCACGTTATTATGGATAAACTTCCGTCCGCTGCCGTCACCATTCATGTGGAACCCTGCGACGGCAACTGCACGGAAGTGTGCCTGGCCGGCTGCCTCATCGACAAAGCGGCGTTCCCGCGTGGAGGCGGCAAAACCGTATAGCAAAAAAGTGGTGCGGCCTGAAGGCGGCGCGAGCGACCCCCGGCGGCTCTTCGTGCCCTTCCCGGGGATCTGAATTCTTTCTGCCGGGCTGCTCGCCCCGGGAGGAAAGACGCTTCAAAATCGGCCGGACATAACTTCGTTAGGAGATCAATCTTATTAATTATTTTTCAATCATTGACAATATGAATCATCTATACTATTAATGTTCAAAATTAATTTTAAAGAGAGGGGTACGCTATGAAGAAATCAAATGTTTTGATGCGTCGTTTTGTATTGTCGGTTTCAGGGGTGTTTCTGATAGCACTGGTGATGGGTTGCAGCTCTTTGAATTCGAGCGTAAGCAGTTCGCCGGGTGCTTTAAAGGGCGTTTTTATGGATGGGCCGGTTGGCGGACTGAACTACTCCACCCCGACACTTAAAGGCGTAACCAAAGCAGATGGTATCTTTGAATACAAGGCGGGCGAGACTGTTACTTTTTCCGTAGGCACTCTGGTGCTGGGTTCCGCGCTCGGCAAGCCGGTGGTTACACCTCTGGATATCGTTTCCGACGCGAAGGATATCAAGGATCAGCGCGTGGTCAATATCTGTGTTTTACTGCAGACCCTTGATCAGAACGGAGATGCCGCCGACGGTCTTATGATTAGCGAAAAAGCGGCATCGTTTGTGTCCCAGTACGGGAAAGAAATCAATTTCAATAAACCGGTCCGCGCCTTTTCTTTTGACGCAGGTTTGCGCAGCGTGATGGCCGAGCTGAACAACGTCGACGCATTCGGCGACATGCCCAGAGCTGTGAAACCTCCGACTGCGGCGCAAAAGCACCTGGAAGCGACACTCGCGGATCTGGCGAAGAAGAAATAGTTAGCAGATATCCGTAAGCCATCTTCTCCAATATATTATTTGAGGGCTTTTGCCGAAAGGTGAAAGCCCTCTGTTTATGATCATGACCCCGACGATCTTATCAATGATCGGGCCACCTGATGTTACAGGTGTGTGCGTGCCGATTTTCTCCTGATGCACAAGGCTGCTGGCCGGCACTGCGAAGGCATCACGGTTTCCCGGTTATTTGGTGAAGGAATAATTCCGATTGCCGAACATGCAGCGGCTTTGCCGCGGCCGTCAGCGTCGACTGTGCCTGAGCTCTTTTGTGACCCGTGTTCTTTGAATAACGGCGCGCACAAAGATCATGTCCTCCTTCTTGCCGCCGGAATTCATAGTGCCGCAGCCTGCGGCCTCAATACCTGGGCATCATCGTTCTACCTGTAGGCATCGTTCTCAATCATCTTCGGAGGTGAATGCACACCCATGAGAGACGACGGAAGAACAAAGGCACAGTTGATTGCGGAACTTGCGTCCTTGCGTCTGCAACATGAAAAGACCAGGGAGCAGGAGGGGAAGCTTCGGGCAAGCGAGGAGCGATACAGGAACTTTGTGGAAAACGCCGCCGACGGCTATGCGGAGTATGATGCTGGCGGCTGGTGCATCTTCTGCAACGAAGCAGCGTGCGCTCTGGTCGGCTTGACCCGGGATGAATATATGGAACAGCGCTATCAAGACCTCTTCGCTGCAAAGGAAGAGGCCGCGAGCGCCATGAAGGCCGTGAGGGAAATCCAACAGACCGGCCAGACCACCCATTTCATCTTTACCCATCTTGTCCGCAAAGACGGCACGACCAGAGTTGTCGAAGCATCCGTTTCACTGATCCGCGATGCGCAAGGGAAGGCGACGGGGTTTAGAAGTATTACCCGCGATCTGACCGACCGGAAGAAAATCGAAGCAGAACGCGATCGCTACCGGACCTTCGTGGATAATATCGACGACGGGTGTTATGAGTTTGATCTGGATGGAAACATCCTCTTTTGCAATGAAGGCCTGCCGCGAATCTTCGGTTATTCCCGTGAAGAATTTCTAAGACTGGACCGCTGGGAAAGACACATTGATCGTGAATACGGCAAGCACGTGTTTCGTCTGTATGACCAGATGTATAAAAACAACGTTTCTTCCAGTATTCTGGAATACAAAATCTTGCGCCGGGATGCAAAAATCCGCGACTATGAAGCTTCCGTTTCGATCATCCGGAACCAGGCGGGCCAGGCCATCGGTTACCGCGGTATCGGCCGCGATATTACGCAGCGAAAGCAGATGGAAGACGAGCAGCGGCGCTATCGTGAATTTTTCGAAAATGTCGACGATGTCTGCGCCGAGTATGATCTCACAGGCAGGTGCACATTCTGTAATCAGGCAGCCGTTCGGATTTTCGGCTATTCCAAAGAGGAGCTGATGCGGCTCCGCCATCATGAACGCTTCCCCAACAAGCAGGAGGCGGATAAAGTCTATAATGCCTTTCACGAAATCTACGTCAAGGCGTTGCCCGTCAATATTGTGGTTGCCGAATTTCTATGCAAAGACGGTAAAATAAAATCCCTGGAAGCGGTGATGTCGCTGATTCGCGATGCCGGCGGCCATCCGGCTGGCTTTCGCAGCATTGGACGCGACGTCACCGAACGCCGCACGATGGAGCAGGAACTGGCGCGTTATCGTGATTTTATGGAAAGCATCGAAGATTCCTGCGCGGAGTTTGATCTCGGCG
>SBEK01000270.1 GCA_009668925.1 Deltaproteobacteria bacterium | reverse complement strand
ACGCGGCAGGCGTTGATGATCCTGAGCCGGCCGCGATATAAAGACGTTCATTTCAGGCCTCGACGGCATACCGCGAAGCGGTTGATTAAAAGGTCCGTATGGTCGGCCGATGCGCCGGGCGGTTCAGCCGGGCGGCGATTTACCGGGAAGCTGGAAAAGGAATGTTGAGAATGTCCCGGCCATATTATGCAAGAAATCCCCGCCGCGTCGTGGTATAGAGAAGCCGTTATTGTTGCCGGTGCGAATGAATGATCCGGATCATTAAAGGAGAGAAAACCAAGATGACCTCGAACCTCAATACCCCGTGTCGGTCCCCTGTCGATTATTTCTTTCATCCTCAATCCATCGCCGTCATCGGCGCATCGGCGAATCTGACCAAGTTAAGCGGCCGGCCGATTGCCGCATTGCTTCAAAAAAAGTTTGCGGGGGCGATCTACCCCGTCAACCCGCGCTATGAGGAAGTCGCGGGGCTAATCTGCTACCCGTCGATCGGGGCCGTTCCGGGACCCGTCGATCTTGCCATTGTTTCCGTTCCCATCGAAGGGACGCTTGCGGCCCTCAGAGAATGCGCCGGCAAGGGCGTTAAAGCAGCCGTGGTTTTCACCTCGGGGTTTGCCGAAACCGGCGCGGAAGGGCGCGCATTGCAGGCCGAAATTGCCCGCCTGGCGGCGTTAAGCGGCATGCGCATCCTGGGGCCCAACTGCCTGGGATTGATTTACTACCCGAATGCGGTGATGGCGTCTTTTTCGGACATCATGTTTGTCGAGGGCGACTACCGCGGCTCATTGGGGTTCATCACGCAAAGCGGCGCCTACGGTGAAAAAACATTCATGCTGACCGCGCCCGAGGGCGTCGGCTTCAGCGCCTTCATCAGCGTGGGCAATGAAGCCGATCTGGAATTTTCGGATTTTATCGCTCATCTGCAGGGCGATGAGAGCACGCGCCTGTTCGGAGTTTACCTGGAAGGCGCCAAAGACGGCCAAAAATTCCGTCGGGCGGCCGAAGCCGCGCTCCGCGCGGGCAAGCCCGTGCTGATCAAAAAAGTCGGCAGGACCCGCGCCGGGAAACGCGCGGCGGCGTCGCACACCGGATCACTGGCCGGCAACGACCGGATCTATGACGCCTTCTTTCGCCAGACGGGCATCATCCGCATCGATGAACTGCGGGACCTGGCCTGTTTCGCTCTGGTTCATCAAAGCGGCCGGACGCCGCAGGGGAAGAATGCGGCGATCCTCACGGATTCCGGGGGGCCGGGTGTGGAGCTGGCCGACCGCTGCGAGGAGTTCGGTCTCCACGTTCCGGAACTGGCCAAAGCGACGCAGGCAAAAATCCGGGCGGCCATCCCGCATTACGGCTCGGCCCGCAATCCGGTGGACATGACGGCCGCCATTATGACGGATCAGGACCTCTACGGGAAATGCCTCCGGGCGATCTTTGAAGACGAGGCAATTGATATCGTTTTTGCGCCGGGGGTGTTCATGAGCTACGTCTCACCGCAGTTGCTGGAGGAGACCCTGGAAATCTACCACGCTTCTTCCAAGCCTATGGTTTTGTGCCCCGTGTGGACGGACGCGTCGCCGCAGTCGCAGGCGATGGTTGCCCGGGTGCGCAAGGAAGGGATTCCGATGATTCCCGAGGCGTCGGATGCCGCTCGTGCCATGGCGGCGATGGTCCGGTATGCCGGGAAGCGCCAAGTCTTTCTGGGCGGGGCCGGCGCGAAACCGAAAATTCCGGCAAAGGCGAAGGCCTTGGCCGGGGCGATTCTTCGCCAACACGGCGCACTGACCGAGTATGACGTGAAACAAATTCTTGCCGCCTATGGCATTCCGGTAACGAAAGAGGCGCCGGCGCACACGGCCCGGGAAGCCGTTATCGAGGCCCGCCGGATCGGATATCCCGTAGCGCTCAAGGTGCTTTCGCCCGATATTTCCCATAAGACGGAAGTGGGCGGGATCAGGCTTAATCTGCAGACCGACAAAGCCGTACGCGACGCGTATGGGGAAATCATGAAAAGCGCCGCGCGCTGCGCACCGCACGCGGTCGTCTCGGGTGTGCTCGTCCAGGAGATGCTCGGCGAGGGCGTGGAAGTGATCATCGGTGTGACGCGCGATCCCGTCTTCGGGCCTTGTGTGATGTTCGGCCTGGGCGGCGTTTTTGTGGAGGTCCTGCAGGACGCGTCTTTCCGCGTGGCTCCACTTGCAGCCTATGATGCCCAGGAGATGATCGACGAAGTGAAAGGCGCCCGCGTGCTGGCCGGATTCCGGGGGAAGCCCGCTTCCGACAAGAAAGCTCTGATCGACGTGCTCTTGAGAATTTCCAGGCTGGCCCTGGATTTCGCAGACGGGATCGCAGAGCTGGACATCAATCCGCTCATCGTCTTTTCCAAGGGAGCGTGTGTGGCGGATGCCCTGATCGTAAAAAAATAAATTCGCTTTACCGGCGGCGGCTTGAACGGTTCCACCTTCGAAATGCAGGATGATGGATTTTCCGTGCGCCCAGTCCCGCGGGATCGCCGGCGGCCAAAGCGTCGGGAGCATGGCGATTTGCCGTCCGGGCCAATCGCCATGCTGTTTTCCCGGGCTTATCTTAAATCATCGTTCCTGCGGAAATCACCGTGTTCGAGATCGAAAACAATGTGACCATTAAAGCGTTAATGAAACCTCCGAGCCAGATGGAGCCGGTTTTGCGGAAACTCAGTCTGGCGGATACCGCAGCCAG
>SBEK01000269.1 GCA_009668925.1 Deltaproteobacteria bacterium | reverse complement strand
ATGCGGTCCGCCTCATTTTGAGCGATCACGGCAATGCTTATTTTTTGTTTTTCCAATAGAGTATACTTTTGCCTTCCGGTTTATGAATCAGCGAGGCTTCTCAAAAATTCTTTTCATTAAGAAATATTTAATTTTGTGCTAGAACATTTTCCAAATGCGTAAGAATACGATGATGCACAAAATTGCCGTGGTCATTCCCAAATATGGTTTAGTCGGCGGCGCCGAACAATTCGCCGCGCAGTTGACTGATGAACTTTCTAGCAGACAAGCCGGTACATTTCAAGTGTTTGCTAACGCGTGGGAGGCGGATTCCCGGATTGCAGGATTTCACAAAATCCCCATCATTTCTTTTCCCAAATTTCTGACGACGCTCAGCTTCGCCTGGTTCGTGGAACGCCGGCTGCGGCGTTGGGACTTCTCCCTGGTGCACAGTCATGAACGGATCTTCGGCGCCGACCTGTACACAATGCATGGCGTGCCTCACCGCTACTGGGTGAGCAACATCCGTCAAAAATCCCCGAGCCTCTATGACCGCGCTACGGCGTGGGTGGAAAAAAAGCTGGTCTATGAAGGGGGCTGCCGGAAGTTTGTCGCCGTCTCCAGTCTGACCAGGGACATCTTTTTGCAGGAATACGCGGTCGATCCCCGGCGCGTCGCCGTCATTCATCCCGGCGTGCATCTGCCGGAGGAAAACGGGAGAAACAGGGAGGCAACGAGGCGTGCCGTCCGCTGTGAATTGGGCATCGCCGCCGACACCCCGGTGATCATCTTCGCGTCGATGAATTTTGAAATCAAGGGCCTCGACGACATCCTTCGGACCCTGGCGCACCTGAGGCGGCAAGGCATCGTGTACCAGCTGATCGTCGCCGGCAAAGGCAACGCCAAAAAATATCAAAAGATGGCCGCACAGGAAGGGATCGCCGATTCCGTATTCTTCACCGGCGTGGTGGCCAAAACAAGATTAACCGATCTCTATTGGGCCGGTGATTTGTATCTGATGCTTTCCAAATTCGATACGTTCGGCATGGTGGTTCTGGAAGCCATGGCGGGCGGGCTTCCGGTCATGATCAGCAGCCGTGTGGGCGCAAAGGATCTGGTGCAGGAAGGCGAAAATGGTTTTGTAATTGACCAGTCGTCGGATTATGAGTACACGGCATCCCGCCTCAAACTGCTTTTGGACGAAGGCCTTCGCCGGAAAATGTCGAGAGCCGCTCTTCAAACCGCCGCCGGGAATACATGGGACCGCGTGGGGGCCCGGTATTCTGATCTGTACCAGGAAATTCTTGACGCCAAACGGGATAATCGGCAAACGGACGCCGGTTCATAAGCACCAAATAACGGGGATGCCTGTCTGCCGTCCTTCCGCCGGTAAAATATTTGCAATTCAAAATGGGTTGTGTAAGGATCGCGGAAAACGGGCGGGGCATTTGACCCGTTTTCTTTTTCCGGATTTATGATTGAAGAGACGAAAGGGGATGTTACGAGAACAGATGATCGGGCAAGCGTCACAGCACGGCAAAGTGCGCCTTCATGAGCAAAAGGTATTGATCATCAAGCTTCAGTACGTGGGAGACACCCTGGGGGTTATTCCCGTTGTGGCGAATTTGAAACGCCATGCTCCGGGCCTGACCGTTGATGTACTGATTCATGCCGAATGCGCCCCGCTGATCGCCCATCACGCGGATATCCGCAAGGTATGGGTTTATGACCGCGGACAGGCCAAGAAGAATTTCGTTTCGTCCATCGCCTATCATCTGCCTTTGATCCGGAATCTCAGGCGGGAAAAGTATGATATCGTCATCGCTCTGACCCAGGGAGACCGGGCTTTTTTCCTGGCGCGCGCCACGGGCGCCGCGCTGCGTCTCACCTATTGGTTGCCGGGTCTGCCCTCCAGGATGATGAATGCCTTCGCGGTCGAACAGACCGGCCGGCGGCACTTTATCGAAATGGATGTTGATATTCTGAATTATTTTGGAATCGAAGACCGCGAAGTCCAGTTGATCATTCCCATGCCCGAAAACATTCGCCGGGAGGCCAGAAAGAGGCTTCTCCCCCGGGCCGGTTCGGCAGCCGTCCTGGCGGCGATTCATCCGGGTGCAAGAAAGATCATGCGGCAATGGAGGCCTGACCGCTACGCGGAAATCGCCTCGCGGCTGCAGGAACAGTACGGGGCTTCGATCGTTCTTTTGGGCGGTCCGGAAGATCAGCAGCTGCTCGACGAAATCGAGACGAAGATGGGATTTGCCGCCGCCCTGAAATCCTGCAGCCTGTCGCTTCTCGACATGGCGGCCGTTTTCAGCGAGTGTGATTTATTTATCGGCAATGATTCGGGCCCCGGACACATCGCGGCGGCCGTCGGCTGTCCCACCTTAAGTCTTTTCGGTCCGAATTTTCCGGTCATTTGCCGGCCCTATATTGCCTCCGGGGAAGTCATCTTCAAGAACCTGGACTGCTCGGGCTGCCGCCAGGAGAAGCACTTATGCGTCCATCCTGAAAATACGTGCCTGGACCGGATCGGCGTGGAGGAAGTCTGGGCCAAAGTAAGAACGATGCTCGCCAAAGAAAAGCGGAGCCGGGAAAGACGGTAAAATGGTTTTGTGATCAACCCTTCTCCGGATGATGAGTCCGGGCCTCGGACCGGATGCGTTCTCAGCGGATCGATACTGATTTTGCGTTGGAGGATCTCTCCTGATCCAGCAGCCACACAATGCTGAGCATGGCCGCCAAAATATAAAAATACATGGCCGACGCACTGAAAAGGA
>SBEK01000058.1:15446-19831 GCA_009668925.1 Deltaproteobacteria bacterium | reverse complement strand
TCAATCCACCTGGAGGAGCAAATATGAAAAGCCGCACCTGTCGCTTCATTTTATGCTTATTTGTTCTCTTTCACCTTTCCGGCTGTGCTGCCGCGCTGGTCGCCGGCGGAGCTGCCATCGGCGCCAGTACGGGAACTTATTTCTATGTCAACGGCGAGCTCAAGACGGATTACTTCGCGCCGTTTGATAAGGTGTGGGGCGCCTGCGAAAAGACGGTCGCCGATATGCGCGGCACGGAAGTGGAAGCCGCCAAAGAAATCGCTCAGGGAAAAATCGCAACGCGGATCAATGACGAGAAGGTAAAGATAGAAATTACCTATCGGGCCAAGAATCAGACGACCGTGGCGATCCGTGTGGGACTGGTCGGAAACAAATTATCATCCCAGCTTCTTCACGACAAAATTGCCGAAAATCTGGCCAAAATTTAACTTTGCCGGCGCGGGACAGACGTTCATTCCCTGTCGGTAGCTGAAAATAATAATGGCGTTCATTCCATACTTGGACCCCCTTGCCGCGAGGGGGTCGATTTTTCTGCAGCTCTGATAAGGGCCGGTTTGGCATCTTCATGAATAAGAAACTCCTGTTCGGCATTGTGCTCGGCATTGTTCTGATTTATTTCTCGGTTCGCGGAATCAATTTTGATCAAACGCTCTCCGACATGAAGAAAATCAACTTAAATTATGCCGCCTTATCTCTCTTCTTCATCGTCTTGATGCAGGCGCTCCGGTCTTACCGGTGGGGTGTCATCCTGCAGCCGATGGAAACCATCTCTCAGTTTACACTTTTCGCCGTCACCAGCGTCGGTTTTCTCGCGATTGCCGCGATTCCCGCCCGGATCGGCGAGCTGGCCAGACCCTATTTGATCTCGAAGAAAAGCACCATCAAGATGTCGGCGGCGCTGGGCACCGTCGTCGTGGAACGGGTGCTGGACAGCCTGTCCGTTCTGACCATTACCGTTGCCGTGTTGATTTTGCAGGATTTACCGTCATGGATGATTAAATCCGGCATTCTTTTTTTTATTCTGACCCTGTTGATGATCGCCTGCATGATCGGCCTCATCTGGCGCCGGGAAGCGGCCATCAAATTAATCGACAGAATTCTGCGCCGGCTGCCCGGAACGCTTGCTCAAAAAGTCAATCGCATGATCCACCATTTTATCGACGGATTTCAGGTCGTCACCGACGTCAGGAGACTGCTCTATTTGTTGTTTCTGTCCGCCGTGGTCTGGCTTACGGACGTCGCCGCAATCTACGCGCTGCTTTCGGCATTCGGCTTTGACCTGCCGGTTCTCGCGGCCTTCGTCGTCATGGTGATTCTCATTGCGGGCATCGCCATCCCGACCGCACCGGGTTTTATCGGCAACTGGCACTATGCCTGCATCCTGGGACTGAGTCTCTTCGGCGTGGCCAGGCCCGAAGGCCTTTCCTTCGCCCTGGTCTACCATTTTCTGTCCATGATCGTCCTGATCGTCCTGGGCGTCGCCTTTCTGCCTTTCAATAAATTTTCAATAACCGAGATGACGAAACAGATGAATAAGGACTGATAGGCTGTAGGCTGTAGGCTTTTAGGTTTGCAAGGTGCGGCGCGGGACGCGCCGAATGAAAAAGGCCGCAGACCATCAAAATAGACCTAATAGCCTGATGGACTACAGCCTAATGGGCTATCCCTGGTCCCTCGTGACCACTTTCAGGCTTTTGAGTTTTTTATGCAGGTTGCTGCGTTCCAGACCGATGGCTTCCGCCGTTTTGGAAATGTTGCCGTCGTATTCTTCGAGCTTCTTGATAATGAACTGTCTTTCAAAATCCAGTCTGGCGTCTCTTAACGAATCGCCGGCCGAGGACGATTCCGGACTGAGGGCGCCTTGATCGAACCGGATACTGAGCTCCGGTATGTCATCCGCTTTGATTTCGTTCGACGGCGTCAGAATGATCAGCCGCTCAACAATATTCTTCAGCTCACGGACATTCCCGGGCCAGTCGTGCGCGAGAAGCCGCTCCATGGCGCCCTCGGAAATGAACTTCGGCTGCTGCCCCTCCTTCGTCGCAAAATCCTGGAGGAAGCGCTCCGTCAAATAAGGAATATCTTCTTTTCTGTCCCGAAGCGGCGGAACGTGCAGGGGAATGACATGCAACCGGTAATACAGATCCTGGCGGAACCGGCCCGCCTCCATTTCTTTTTCCAGATCTTTATTCGTCGCCGCCAGCACCCGTACGTCCATATCGATGACTTTATTGCCGCCCACGCGCTCGAATTTTTTCTCCTGCAGAATGCGCAGAATTTTCGCCTGCGCCTTGAGGCTCATATCCGCAACTTCATCCAGAAAAATGGTCCCTTCATGGGCCAGGTCGAACTTCCCGCGCTTCTTTTCCGTCGCTCCCGTAAAAGCCCCCTTTTCATGCCCGAAGAGTTCGCTTTCGATCAGTTCTTCCGGAATCGCCGCGCAGTTGACCTCCACAATCGGCTTGTGCGACCGCCGGCTCAAATGGTGGATGGAACGCGCCACCAACTCCTTTCCCGTTCCGTTTTCCCCCATGATTAAAATCCAGGCATTGGTCGGCGCGACGATATTGATCATTTCCTTGAGTTCGGTAATGAGCGGACTGTTGCCGGTCAGCTCAAATTGATGCGAGACCTTTTGCTTTAAGAGAATATTCTCCTCTTCCAGACGGACCACGTTCAGCGCATTTCCCACCAGGATGATCACTTTGTCGAGAGACAGAGGCTTTTCAATAAAATCAAAAGCGCCGAGCTTGGTGGCTTTCACAGCCGTTTCGATGGTCCCGTGACCGGACATCATGATGACGAGTATATTCGGATGGGCGGCGTGAATGGCTTTGAGTGTTTCCAGACCATCCATGCCCGGCAGCCAGATATCCAGAAGAACCAGCTGCGGCATTTCTTCGGCCACGATCCTGATCGCTTCTTCCCCGCTGCCCGCAACCAGCACCTGGTAACCTTCATCCTCCAGGATGGCCTTAAGCGACTGACAGATGCTGACTTCATCATCGACGACAAGAATGGTTTCATTCATAGGCTTTCTCAACTTCATTATTTATAAATTAAACTTCGGAAACGGGCAACTGAAAAGATACGATCGTCCCCGTCGGATAGTTGTCACTGACGCTGACCTGACCCTTATGATCGGATATGATGGAGCTGACGATGGCGAGCCCCAGTCCCGTCCCCGACTTCTTGGTTGAAAAATAGGGTTCAAATACTTTGCGCTTGTAGCTGGCCGGCACACCCGCTCCGTCATCGGCAACGGCCACGGTAACCCTCCTGTGCGGCTCGTCATACCGGACCAGAACCCCGATATGCCCTGTTTTTTTATTGATGGACGCCACGGCATTATCCAGCAGATTAATCATGACCCGATTGATCTGCTCGGCATCCAGATTGAACTTCGGCAGGCCCTCCGCCGGACTGTATTCGAACTGAATGTCCTTGTGCGCATCGACGAACAGCGTCACGGCTTCCGTGATCACGGCGTTGAGATCATTGGGAGCCAGCGTGGTCACCGGCATCCGCGCATAGCGGGAAAATTCATTCACCAGATTCTTCAGCACCTCCACCTGGTCGATGATGGTCTGCGTGCATTCCCGGAAGACCGAACCCTCCTCACCCAGTTTATCGCCGTACTTGCGCTGCAGCCGCTGCGCGGACAGCTGCACGGGCGTGAGCGGGTTCTTAATTTCATGCGCCATTCGTCTGGCCACTTCTCGCCAGGCGGCGGCGCGCTCCGCCTTCTGCAGCTCCGTGAGATCCTCGAACACCACCACAACACCGGAATCGTTGCCTTCTTCGTCTTCGATGGTCGTCAGCGTGAGCAGGATCGTCAAGGCTTTGTCCCTGAGCGTCAGCTCGAGTTGTTTTTCCAGGATGCGTTCATTGCTTTCCTTCATTTCCGTAAGAAAGGCGTCCACCAGGGCCAGATGTTCTTCGAGTAAAAGCTCCCGGTAATTCCGGAAAAGAAACTGCGCGGCATCGATTTCAAACATAGCCTCCGCGGCGCGGTTAATGGTCGTGATGGTGCCCTTTTTATCAACTGAAATGATTCCCGCTGAGACGTTGCGCAAAACGGCCGCCATGTATTTTTGCCTCTGGTCGAGAGAAATGTTGGCTTCTTCCAGACCGGCCTTGCTTTTCTGCAGATCGTCCGTCATCGAGTTGAACGACTTCACCAAAATCCCTATTTCATCATCCGCTTCGATGTCGATGCGGCTGGTCAGGTCGCCTTGCGTGATTCTGTTGGTTGCCGAAACGAGATCCTGAATAGGATTCGTGATGCTTTTGGCGAGCGACAAGCCGAACCAGGTCGCGAGAAAGATAATGACCAGGGTCACAATCGACAGAGTGACCACGTAGTTGAACTTGATCGGGTTCTT
>SBEK01000058.1:0-15105 GCA_009668925.1 Deltaproteobacteria bacterium | reverse complement strand
AAATCGAAATAAGCCTCCACCCGCCCGACCTTGTAACTTTTCTGCCGTTGCGAGAGGAAACTGTTTAAATATTGTTCTCTTTCCGTTTCGTAAAGGCGGTTTTTCGTGATGTCCGCGCTGATCTGGCGGGCGTTAAATTTGGCCAGATCTTCCGCCTGCGTGTAATACACCTGAGCGACTTCGAGCGACCGGTTCAACGCATCGCCGATCTTGATGTTGAACCAGAATTCGATCGAATACGATAAGAAATTGATGGCAAACAGAAACAGCAAAATGGTCGGCACAAGAGACAACCCGACAAACGCGGCGACCAGCTTGGTGCGCAGCTTCGAGCCGATGACCCCTTTACGGCGCTCGGAAAACAATTTAAAAATATTGCGCACGATCAGAAAAAGCAAAAGGAGGATCAGTATGATATTGATGCTCGTGAGACCGTAAACCAGAATATTGGCGGATATCGGCAATTCTTTCCGCGACGAAAATTGACTGGCCAGCAGGGTAAAAACGATCGCCATACAGCCGACGACAAGCATGAGGATGCGTTCGCGCCGGCGTTTTCTTAATTCCCGCTCATCGAGATAGGCTCTTCTGGATTTTTTTCTAATCTTCATCGGTTGATTGATCAGCTTCCCCGCAGAAATCGAGATCGGCGACTAATACGAAAACCTTATTTTATAGGACGGCGTTTCAAAATCCCACAGCGAAACGAAGACGAAGACATATTCCATGTAGAGCGGCAATCGGACTTTATCGATTTTGGCTTTCACCTGAGCGTAATACGTATTTCCCTTGGTCAGGGAGCTAAGCGGGATCAGGGGAATGCCGTTCAAATCCGCCATGGCCTTTTGAGCGCTTTCAAAATCCGGCAAAACCACCGGTTGACTGCTCCCGTTGGTGGTAATCGAAAATACTTTTTTTAAATTGTCGTATTTGATCGTCCGGCGGACTTCTTTGCCGATCATCTGTCTGTTCCATAAATAGGACCGTTCCTGATAGACTTCCAGCTGGAGCGTAAAAATCGCGGGAACACCGGCGAGAATGGCGGCCTCCATTTCCGGCTTAAAACAGTCCACCAGACGCGCATACAAAAGCACGTTTTGCGCATTGCTGGATATGAGAATATCAACCATCCGGGGTTCGATAGCCGCCTTGACGGCAAAAGGCACCGCACTTGCCGCCAGGACCGTCCATAAGAAGACGGCCAAGAGTTTGCTTCGAAAAAAAGCGTTTTGTGTTTTCATATATTCCAATTTCTTTCCATGAAAATCCGGCGATTCGCGTCCGGACCATTACAATCTACGCCGGAAATAAGGCGGCTTCCCCCGTCTTCATTTCCGGCAGAAGTTTCTTTCACGGAGCCCTTACTCCATGAAAGCCATCTGGAAACGGCCACATTTTTAATGGGGTATCTTAGGTAACCCGGTGATAAAAATCAAGTTTAATTTAGACTGGATTCATTATGGATGATTCGTCCGATACCGTCAGGCCTGAACGGCATCCAGAATCGTAAACGAAGGAATCTTGCAGGAGGTGAAGGTGGCGGATTGCTGCTGATCATCCTCCGTGATGATTTCCCAGCTATCCTCCTGGCACATGAGCTCGCGCAGCAAAAGATTGTTGAGCCGATGCCCCGATTTATAGGCGACAAAATGTCCGATAATCGGCATACCCAGCAAAAACAGATCTCCAATGGCATCAAGAATTTTGTGCCTGACGAATTCGTCGGGTATGCGCAGACCGTCCTTATTGATGATTTTTTCGTCGTCGAGGACGATGCAGTTATCCAAAGACCCCCCCAGCCCCAATCCTCTGGCCTGCAGAAATTCCACTTCTTTGAGGAAGCCAAAGGTTCTCGCGCCGCAGATATGATCCTCATAGTTCTTGTCGGAAAAAATAATATTGAATGACTGATTACCGATGGCCCGATGAGCAAATTCAATTTCGTACGTTATCTTAAACTCATTGGACGGCAGCAGCATGGCGCTTCCTTCTCCGTCCTTTACGGAAACCGGCTTCTTTATAACCAGCATTTTCTTGGATTTGCCCTGCGGCCGCGTTCCCACTTTCTTGAGCATATTGACAAACGGACGGGAGCTGCCGTCCATGATCGGCACCTCAAAAGAATCGAGTTCGATCACGGCATTATCGAGACCCATGCCGCTGAACGCCGACAAAATATGCTCGACGGTCGATACCGTCACCCCGTCATATCCCAGAGATGTGGCGAGCGTCGTATCACAAACCATTTTGAAATCCGCCGGAATCGGCCGGGCCTCGGGCAGATCTTTCCGGACAAAAAAGATGCCCGTATCGGCCGGCGCCGGCTTAATGGTCATGTTGACCTTCCGTCCGGTGTGCAATCCGATGCTGGAGCAGTATAATTCTTTTTTCAGTGTACGCTGCAAATGCATATTCTACCTACAAGAGAAATCGCGAATTTATTTTGCAATAAACATACCATTCGCCGACAATCAAGACAAAATATTCAACAATTTGTAATTATTTAAGTTTTAATAGACGCCAAAGGACGAAATAATGCTCAGCGGCCGCTGCTTGTGTTGCAAACAACACAGATGGTCAAATCGGAAACCACGCAGACGAAGATAATAATTTATTTATGGAATCTATCTTTTTCACTGTAAATACAGCCGCAATAGGGCTGACGGTACATCCCCATCTCCCGGGAAATCCTGACCCCCTCATTCCAGCCGGTGCGAAAATCCTGATAGAGGAAAGGGATTCCCAGCTGCCGGGCCAGCGTCTCGCCGATCTCCAAAATGAGATCATGTTTCTGAAAACGGCTATAGAGCAGCGTCGACGTGAAGGCATCATAGCGGTCCTTCTTCGCCTGCTCGGCCGTGAACTGCAGACGGCTTGTCAGACAATAGACGCACCGGTCTTCGGGCCGTGCGGCCACCTGGCGCAAAAATTCCTCCAGAAGATACCCTTCCGGCCAGAGAACCGCGAGCAGGCTTTTCTCGGCGTAGTCACGGAGCGTCTCCCGGCGATGCTCATACTCCAGATACGGATGAATGTTGGGATTGTAAAATATTCCGGTCACGTCATGGCCGCGGGTCCGCAATTCCTTAAGCGGATAAATCGTGCAGGGTCCGCAGCAAATGTGCATCAGCAGTTTCATGAAACGATGGTCCCCGGACTTAAAACAGTTCTTTTTGAGAGCCCGCCGCGGTGAGGCCGAAGTGGGCATAGGCTTTGGGGCACGCCATCCGGCCCCGCGCCGTCCGCTGCAGATAGCCTTCCTGAATCAGGTAAGGCTCATAGACATCTTCGATCGTTACCCGCTCCTCGCCGATCGCCGCGGCCAGGCTCTCCACGCCGACCGGACCGCCGTTGAACTTCTCAATCAGCGCCAGAAGCAATTTGCGGTCCATTTGATCAAACCCCCTTTGATCGACTTCAAAAGCCGTGAGCGCCTCGCGCGCTATTTTTTCATCGATGGTTCCGTCGCCCTTGACTTCCGCGTAGTCGCGAACGCGTTTGAGCAGGCGATTGGCAATCCGCGGCGTGCCGCGCGCCCGCGAGGCCAGCTCGCCCGCGCCCCCGTCGGTGAGCTTCACCCCTAAAATCGATGCCGACCTCTGAATGATCACGGAGAGCTCCTGCGGCGTATAGAATTCCAGCCTGAAGTGCATGCCGAACCGGTCGCGAAGCGGCGACGTGAGCGACCCCGCGCGCGTGGTCGCGCCCACCAGCGTAAATTTTGGAATATCGAGCTTCATCGACCGGGCCGACGGCCCCTGTCCGATCAGAATATCAATATGAAAATCTTCCATGGCCGGATAGAGGATTTCTTCCACCACGTGCGACAGCCGATGGATTTCATCAATAAACAAAACCTCATGCTCGTGCATATTCGTCAGAATCGCCGCCAGATCTCCGGGGCGTTCAATCACCGGACCGGACGTTACCTTGATGTCCACGCCCAGTTCCCGGGCAATGATGTAGGCGAGCGTCGTTTTACCCAGACCCGGCGGGCCATACAGCAGCACATGATCGAGTGATTCACGGCGCTTCCGGGCCGCTTCGATAAAAATGGACAGGTTGCTCTTCACCTTGTCCTGGCCGATGTAATCGGTGAGCTTCGGCGGGCGCAGACTGACTTCCAGAGAGCTCTCGTCTTCGGCGCAAACCGGGTTGATCAGGGGATTTTTCAAATGGGCATCCATAACGCCTCACCTGGGCCGGCTGCTTCCTATCCGGCGAGAATTTTCAGGGCCTTCTTCAAGAGCTGATCCATCGCCGGCTCTCCTTCGTCATCACGCATGATCTTATCCAGTGTATCCCTGGCGGCGCTTGCTTTATAGCCCAAATTGACCAGCGCGGAGAGCACATCCTCCCGCATCGCCTCCTTTTGCTTCTGCCCCGCATCCGTCACGGGCAGCTGATCCGCCGCCATCTTCTTCGCGGCTTTGTCTCTCAGTTCCAGAATCAGGCGCTCGGCCATCTTCCTGCCGATTCCGGGAATGGTGATCAGCCGGGCGAGATTGCCCCCGGAAATGGCCTCGAGCAGTTCCGCGGAGGAAATTCCCGACAGGATGTTCATGGCGACTTTCGGTCCAATGCCGCTCACGGAAATCATCAGTTGAAAAAGATCCCGCTCCTGCAGCGTATAGAAGCCAAACAAATTGATTGCGTCCTCTTTGACGGACGTGTGAACATGCAGCGTCACCGGCTGGCCCGCCTCCGGAAGTTCATAGAACGTCGTCAGCGGAATAAAGACGCGGTAGCCAACGCCCTGCGTATCCACCACGATGTAAGAAATTCCCTTATAAACAAGCTTTCCGGACAGGAGGGCGATCATATCAAACGGGCTGCTCCTTTAAGAAGTTGGCCTGACAAATCGCCGCCGCCAGTGCATCAGCTGCGTCGGCCGGCGGCAGGACATCGAGCTTCAAAATGGTTTTCACCATCATCTGCACCTGGTGTTTTTCGGCCCGGCCGTAACCGACAACCGCCTTTTTCACTTCCAGCGGCGAATATTCAAAAACGGGTATGCCGCACTCGGCGCATGTAAAAATGACCACGCCCCGGACCTGGGCCTGGCGGATCAGACTGCGGACATTTTTTCCATAAAAGATATTTTCCAGGCCGACCGCCTGCGGCGAGGTCTCCCCGATGACTGCGGCGAGTTCGCGCGAGATGTCCATTAAAACTTCGGATAAGCGTGATGCCCGGCGGGGTTTGATTTCACCATGGACGACATGGCGCAGATAGTTGCCGCTCTTGTCGATCACTCCATACCCCGTTACATGACTGCCGGGATCGATGCCTAAAATTCGCAAGATATCAGCTTTCGTTAAACGGCCGGTTGTTTCCTAACTCAACTTTTCCATGACATCTTCATCGATGTCAAAATTGGAATAAACATTCTGCACGTCGTCGTTGTCTTCCAGCTTTTCCATCAGTTTCAGCATGGATTCCGCCTTGCCCGCCTCCAGCTTTACGGTATTGGCCGGGATCATACTGATGCGCGCTTCCAGATGCTTGATGCCTTTGGCGTCAATGGCTTTCTTGACCGCTTCAAAAGCCGCCGGTTCCGTAATGACTTCGTATTCGCCGGCTTCCACTTTCACGTCTTCGGCGCCCGCGTCGAGCGCCAGTTCCATCAGAGTATCTTCATCAATCGCTTTCCTGTCGATGACGATGCTCCCTTTCTTGGCAAACATCCAGGCCACACAGCCGTTTTCGCCGAGATTCCCGCCGTGTTTGGAAAAGATATGACGGATTTCCGCAACTGTCCTGTTCTTATTGTCCGTCATGATTTCCACGATGACCGCAGCGCCGCCGGGCCCATATCCTTCATAAACTATTTCTTCATAAGCCGCCGCGCCGTCACCGCCGCCGGTGCCCTTCTTAATGGCCCTGTCGATGTTGTCCTTGGGCATATTTTCTTCTTTGGCCGCCATCACCGCCTGCCTCAGGCGGGAATTCCCTTCGATATCGCCGCCGCCCAGCCGGGCCGCCAGAGTGATTTCCTTGATCAGTTTGGTAAATATCTTACCGCGTTTGGCGTCAATCGCCCCTTTTTTTCTTTTAATCGTGCTCCATTTGGAATGGCCGGACATATTTTTTACACCTCAGAAAAAGATAATTTTGCTTATTTTTTTGCCTCATAGCATAAGGCGATAAGCTTGTAAAGTTAATTACATTTTAACCAGCAGCGACGGGTGAGCGGGCCCGAACCCCGGAAGTTCTTCCCGGCCCCGCCGCAAACACGACTCACCCGGAAACCGCCATCGCCCGAAATCTCCCAAGCCGGCGCGCCGGAGCGCTAAAGACTAATTCAATGAGACCATGTAGTTGGACAAAGCGTCGCGAACCGGGAACCCCATCGTTTAAAACGGGGGATGAAATCATACTTGAAACGGCGCAGGCTTTGGATTAAGAAGACTCGCTGAAATAAATATAAGGAAGTGGTGACTCCATTGCTTGACCAAATCGCTTCACGCTGCTTGAAATGTAAGGTTCCTCAATGCAAAAAACATTGCCCCATTGCCACCCCGATCCCCGACGCCATCGCGCTTTTTAAAGAGGGCAAGGAGCGGGAGGCGGCCGAAATGCTGTTTGCCAACAATCCCCTTTCGGCGGTCTGCTCCATCGTCTGCCCCCATGAGCGCAACTGCGCCGGCCATTGCGTGCTTGGCAAAAAATCCGATCCGGTTGAATTTTTCAGAATCGAGCAGCATCTGTCCGGAAAATACCTTGAGGATTTCGAACCGCCCGCCATCGCCAGGATAACCGACCGCATTGCGGTGATCGGCTCGGGTCCGGCCGGGATCACGATGAGCATTCTCCTGTCTCTGAAAGGTTTCCGCGTGACGCTGATGGAGGCCCGCGACAGGATCGGCGGTGTGCTGAGGTACGGCATACCCGACTTCAGGCTTCCCCGCGACATCGTCGACAAATTCGACGGCATCCTCAGCAAGCTGGATGTCCGCTTCAAGCCTAACACGTTCATCGGCTCGTCGATCACCCTCGATGACATGTTCATTGACGGCTACAAAGCCATCTTCATTGCCGTCGGCACGGCCAAACCCAACAAGCTCGGCCTGCTGGGAGAAACGCTCGGCAACGTCTACTATGCCATCGATTATCTCAAAAGCCCGGAAGCCTATCATTTGGGGCGCCATGTCGCCGTTGTCGGCGCGGGCAACGTTGCCCTGGACGCCGCCAGGATCGCCGCCCGCCGTATCGAACGAGGCGGCACGGTCACCGTCGTCAACAGCCTGCTTGAAGAAGCCATGACGGGGAACAAACGGGAAATCGCCGAGGCCGCTGCCGAGGGCGTGGGATTTATCCACCTCCAGCAAGCCATCAAGCTGGAGGAGGATGGTGTAAAATGTATAGCCGTCAACGCCGAAAAAACGGAGACGGGAATCGTTTACGAAGAAGACTTCTCCCGCGTCCGGACGATTCCCGCCGATGCGATCATCGTCGCCATCGGCCAGGGGCCCCAGGGTGCCGTGATCACCGAAAGCAGCGTTTCCAAGACGCAGCGCGGCCTCGTCGACGCCGATGAAAACGGCCACACGTCCTCTCCGGGAGTCTTTGCCGCGGGCGACATCGTCACGGGACCCAAAACCGTTGTGGAAGCCGTGGCCTTTGCCAAAAAGGTCGCAGAAGAAATCGAAAAATATTGCCGGGAACATTGAACGGGTGACGGGATTTCATGAAATCCTATAGAAAAGAACTATGGTTTGATATTCCTAAGCGAAGGGCGTTCATCAACATCACGCCGCAGGTGGAAGCATGTCTGAAAGAAAGCGCCATCCGGGAAGGGCTTCTTCTCGTCAATGCGATGCACATCACGGCGTCCGTATTTATCAACGACAATGAATCCGGTTTGCATCAGGATTACGAAGAATGGCTGGAAGGTCTGGCCCCGCATGAGCCTGTTTCTCGCTATTGCCATAACCGGACGGGCGAAGACAACGGTGACGCCCATCTCAAGCGGCAGATTATGGGGCGCGAAGTTGTCGTCGCCGTGACCCGCGGGGCGCTGGACTTCGGCCCCTGGGAGCAGATCTTCTACGGCGAGTTCGACGGCATGCGCCGAAAAAGAGTTCTGGTAAAGATCATCGGCGAATAGAGGAAGAGATCCACTATCCACTATCCACTATCCACTATCCACTATTCACTATTCACTATCCACTATCCACTATCCACTATTCACGGTTTGTCCGCTTTCATCACGTTGGGCACGCCCTTTGCGCCCAGATAAAAGGCGACAAGCTTGACGGGAACTTTTCCGTTATTGACTCCATTGTGTCGCAGCTTTACGACTTCGATAATCGCTTCGCCCTCTTTGAACTCGACCGTTTTTCCACCCTCAATGGACATCGTGAGGCATCCGGAAATCACATAAGCATAGACTTCTATCGGATGGCTGTGCCAGCCCGTCTGTGCCCCCGGCGCAATCTCGATCGTCATGACGGTCACTTTGGGATGGTCCGTGTCCAGATAGTCAATCGGTTCGCCGTTGCTCATTGTTTCCGTCTGGAGAATAACCTTTCCCTGCACGCCGGCGTCGTAATCCGCCGCCCGGGCCAAAAAAGGCATCACCATCAGAAGAGCCGCAAATATCCAGATTCTGTATTTCATTACTTTACTCCATCTCCGTAGATTCATTCCGCTGCTTACATCGCCGGCTATCGGAATGGCAACTACCATAGCGCTTCACCCTCCCGTTTTCAAGAAGCAATCCTACGTCCGCGGGATTATGCCCATCGCGTATTGACGTTGAATCGAGTTTCGCAAACCGCGGGCTTCGCCCTGAGGCGAGGCAAGATAGTTGAAGCTCTCTTTTGGAGAGCTTCGATTCTCAAGGTACAAATTTATTTTCCAGTATTCACTCGCCAACCTCCGCGGTGAACCGCAGAGGTTCGACTCGTTGACGAATTCAACTAACTAATTGGGCTACGCTTAGCTTGCCCAATTAGAGTTTCGCAAACAATGCGGCGTAGCTTAGTGGAATGGACGGGGCTTCCACAAGCCGGAATCCGGCTGATTGGGCTTTCGCCACCCCGGTTTGGAATTGACTTGCCGTCACATGAATCTTCGGCTCAACCAGGAGAAAGCGGCCGTCTTCTTTGAGGACGGTGTGCAGTTCCCGATAGAATCGCTCCTGATCCGGAACCTCGTGCGCCATCCAGAACGCCAGGACAAAGTCGGCCGGGGTCGCAACGCCCAGGGAATCCGGCGAGGACAGGTGCAGAATGATCCGGCCGGCAACTCCGGCCCGCCGGGCCCGTTTTTCGATGCCTTCGAGCATGGATTTCTGGATGTCGGCGGCAATCACCCGCCCGCTCTCTCCGACGATCCGGGCCATCGGAATGGTAAAGAACCCAATGCCGGGACCGACATCGAGAACGACATCACCCTCTTTGATATAATGCCCCGTAATCCGTTCAGGATTTTGCACCAGACGGCGCAGTCCGTTGTCAAAGGTAAAACACAGCCACCGGGGACAAAGGCAGTGATGACGGAAAAAAAGCTTGTCCGCGATTTTGCCCATTACGCTTCTCTCCTTTTCAGGCAACAGTGAGACCTCTGGATCTTAAATAATCCTTCACGTCCTTGATTCTCAGCAGCCGGAAGTGAAAAACGGATGCGGCCAGAAGAACGCTCGCCCCGCCCTGGACAACCACTTCATAAAAATCTTCCAGCTTGCCCGCTCCGCCGGAGGCCACCACCGGCACGGTGACCGCGCCGGCAATGGCTCTGGTAAAGGGAATATCGTAACCCGCTTTGGTGCCGTCGCCGTCCATGCTGGTCGGCAGAATCACGCCCGCCCCCAGTTCCTGGCACTGCAAGGCCCAGGCCACTGCGTCTTTCGCGATCGGCAGCGTCCCGCCGGAAACCACCAGCTCAAACCCGGAAGGCATGGCGTCGTTTCTTTTGGCATCGATGGCGATCGTGATCTTATCTGAACCATACTTGCGGGCCGCTTCCCGAACCAGTCCGGGATTCTTGACCGCCGCGCTGTTCATGGAAACTTTACTCGCTCCGGCGCCGAGAACCATTTCGATATCTTCAAGCGAAGCAATGCCCCCGCCGACCGTGAGCGGGATACTCAGCACTGCCGCAACTTTCCTGACCCACTCCAGGCGCGTCTTGCGGTTTTCCAGGGTAGCCGCGATGTCCAGCATGGCCAGTTCGTCGGCGCCTTCGGCCTGATAAAATGCGGCATTCTCCACGGGATCGCCCGCTTCTTTGATATCGACAAAGTGAACGCCCTTCACAACGCGCCCGTTTTTCATATCCAGACAAGGCATAATTTTTATCGGTTCCATGAGTATCTCCTTTCCAAAGGAATCATTCAGTGCTTGCTGAACGATTTTTAAACCCAACGCGCCACATTTACAATAAAAATGTTCAATCCTGTCCGAATTGCGGAACTATTTTGTTCTTTTTTTCTTTAGTGCTTGAAACGCGGCACAATTTCGATTACATATTTCCGCATCTCATCCCAGCATAAAAAGGAGCCGCCATGACCCAATTGAAAGAAATCAAAGCAAGCACAATGAATGTGGATAAATTTATTGATGACAAAGTCCGGGCTATCCGCAGCGCCGTGGGCGACGGAATCGCCATCAATGCTCTTTCGGGCGGCGTGGATTCCTGCGTGGTCACCGCCCTGGGGCACAAAGCGCTGGGGGATCGCCTGAAGACTTACATGATCGACAACGGCATCATGCGGGAGGGCGAACCGGCGCGCGTGCAGGCGGCCTTCAAGAAACTGGGGATCAGAATCGAAGTTCTGGATGCCTCCAAAGCTTTCTTTGCCGCCCTCAAAGGGCTCACCGATCCGGAGGAAAAAAGGGAAGCCATCACCCAAACCTTTTACAAAAACGTCTTCGGCAAGTTGGTTGTCAAAAGCAAGGCCCAATACCTCCTGCAGGGCACCATCCTGACCGACGTCGATGAAACCGTCGCCGGCATCAAGCGTCAGCACAATGTCTTTGAACAACTGGGCATTGATCCGCAGAAAGCCTTCGGCTATAAAATTCTCGAGCCGCTCATCGAGCTGCGCAAGGACGGTGTCCGGAAAGTAGGCCGCGGCCTGGGTCTTCCGGAAAGCATGTTCGACCGGATTCCTTTCCCGGGACCGGCGCTGGCCGCCCGCGTGATCGGTGAAGTCACACCCGCTAAGATTGCGCTGGTCCGGGAGGCGACCGCCATCACCGAAGCAGCCCTCAGGGACACAAAGGCGTTTCAGTATCTGGCGATTCTTCATGAAGACCGGGTCACCGGCATGCGCGACGGGAAGCGCGTCTTCGGCAACCAGATTGAAATCCGCTCGTGGGAAAGCACCGACGCGCGCAGGGCCCGACCCACCCGGCTGCCTTTTGAGGTGCTGGAAAAAATTGCCGCGAAGATCACCAGGGATATTCCGGATGTCGTCAGCGTCACCTACAATATTACGTGCAAACCGACATCCACGATCGAAGCCATTTAGGCGCTGGCATTGCTGCAGAAATACTCCCGGCAGACTTTTCGCAGCGGACGGAGCCCCGGCATATGGCGACAAAACCTCAAAGCGGCCCGCTTAAGGGCATTCGCATCCTCGATCTCACAAGGCTTTACCCGGGACCGCTCGGCACGATGATGCTCGCGGATATGGGAGCAGACGTCATCAAGGTCGAGGACATGAACGCGCCCGATTACATGCGCTTTTATCCGCCGTACGTCGAATCCGAATCGGCCGGCTTTATCGCCGTGAACCGCTCAAAGCGCAGTCTGGCGATCAATCTCAAATCAGACAAAGGCGTCGGTGTTTTTCTTGAACTCGTTAAAACCGCCGACATCGTCATCGAACAATTCCGGCCCGGCGTCCTCGACGAACTCGGCATCGGGTATGCGGCCGCCGAAAAAATTAAGCCGGATATTATTTATGTCTCGATTACGGGCTATGGCCAGGATGGGCCTTACGCCGCGGCCGCCGCGCACGATATCAATTTTATCGGCTACGCCGGCATCCTCGCGGCCACCGGCTCTTTGGAAACCGGCCCGATTCTTCCCGCTCCTCAACTGGGCGATGTGGCCGGCGGCGCCTATATGTCCATCATCGCCTGCCTATCCGCACTCTGGGCCCGGGAGAAGACCGGCCGGGGCCAACAGGTGGATGTGGCCATGCTCGACTGCGTCCTGCCGCTCATGACCCTGCAAATGGCCCACTACCAGGCAACCCACATGCCGATGGCGCCGGGAGAACTACCCCTTTCGGGAGGGCTCGCCTGCTACGGCGCCTATCGGTGCGCCGACGGAAAATACATCGCCCTGGGCCTTCTGGAAGCCAAGTTCTGGAAAATCTTCTGCGAAATGGCGGGCCGGCCCGAATGGGTGGATCAACACATGGCCCTGGGGGCCGAAGCCGAAAATCTGCGTTCGCAAATCGCGGCGTTTTTCCGGACCAAAACCCGGGAGGAATGGATTGCCCGGACGAAGGACCTCGATGTTTGTCTGACGCCGGTGCTGGACATTTCGGAAGTGGAAACGGACCCGCAACTGCGGGCGCGGCAAATGGTTTACGAGCAGGCCCATCCCGTCTGCGGCGCGATCAAGGGGATCGGCGTCCCGCTGAAATTCTCAGCGACGAAGGCCGAGCCCGCCGGGCCCGCACCCTCGCTGGGAGAAGACACCATCTCCATTCTGGAAGAAATCGGCTACCGCCGGGAAGAAATCGACACCTTCCGAAAAGAGAGAGTGGTTCTGGCTCCCGATCCGTAATCGCCGAATCATCCTTTTTCACCCAGAGCCCAAAAAAGAATGCCGCCCTAAAAAAGAAAGGACAGGGAATTCCCTGTCCTTTCATCGTTTTTGAACCTGCTTTTGCTAAGCGTAATCAACCCCTCGCAGCACGCTGCGGAGAATGAACGCTTGCTCCGCGTGATTCGGATTAAAATTTCATCCACACAATCTCGTTCTGTTTTGCCGCCGACCGCTTTTTGACCAGGTCAAATTCTTTTTGAGTCTTTGTCCACCAGACATAGAGTACGGAGGGATCAGATTTTCCGTTCGTAATGGTCTGGACGGAGGCTGCAATATGCATACGGCCTGATTTTTCAATGCCGAACTCTTCATTGGGGTATTTATCGCCCAGCAGTCCGTTAGCCAGCGCTTTGGGGAATGCGTCACGAATCTTGTAGATATCGCTGACGGTTCCGGCCGCTTCGATGGAGCGAGCCAAAGCATGAATGGCGGTGTAATTAAGAGCGCACTCCCAGGTCACCATTTTCTTGTACTGGTCCGTGAATCTCTTCTCGAAAGTTGCCGCACCGGGGAAGGGGACACTGACCACTCCGCCCGTGCCGATCAGATTGCCCATGGTTTTTGTGCCTTTGAGCAATTTGCCAATATAATCCTGTTTGGCCTGATCGATCATAATGAAGCCGCCTTTGAAGCCCATTGCCCGGGCCTGTTCGATGACCAGAGCCGTTGTGGCGGACGGACCGCCGATCAGCATGACGTCCGGTTTGGTGGCGATGGAGGCCGCAATCGGAGCGGAGAAATCGGTTTCCGTGTAGTAATTAGCCGGCTTGTCTGCGGTGATGACGCCGCCGCGCTTTTCCCAGTAGGCCTTAAAACCATTTCTCCATTCGTCGCCGTAAGCGCCCAGAGTGACAACCATGGCGCATCTCTTCCAGCCCTTCTTAAGTGCCCAATCGGCAAAAACCTGGACGTAAGTGGTAAAATCAACGGTTGTGGCCACCACCAGCTTATTGCCCATTTCCGTGACTTTGGGCGTGCTGGTGTAAGCAATCATAATGAACTCATTGCCCTTCTCTTCATTGATTTTCATCAGAGGCGCGATGGTATTGAAAACGCCGTTGACAACCGCAATCGCTTTGCTGGCTTTGAAGCGGCGCGCGTTATTAACCGCCTGAGTGGGGTCAACGCGGTCGTCAAGCTTCTCCAGCCGGAACGTATATTTCTTACCGCCGACCGTAACTCCTCCGGCGGCATTAATGTCCTTAACCGCCATATCCACGCCGCTCAGAATATCCTGCCCATATTCCGCCGCTGGCCCGGAAAGCGGTCCGGTATAACCGATCACAATGTCTTCCGCCCTACTACTTCCCATCCACGACATGACAAAAACAGCAGCAACCAGACAAACTAACACCTTCAGATACTTCATTCTTTGTTCCTCCTCGTTATTGTGTTGTCTTGACTTGTAACAATGGGAAATGATGAGATCATCTCCCTCCCCTTAATGGGCAATTTAACTGACTCAAAAATGTCCGCCTGTCAACATGAGAATAACACCGGGCATTTGTGAAAAGCAAAATGCATCGGCTTGCCGCTTCACAATGATATCAATATAATTAGAAAAATTTCATGACCGTTGTTTATAAAATATCTGCCGGTCATAATGCCGTCCCAGGGAGATGATCCCGGCGCGAAAGAAAAAGGACGGGTTTCCCCGTCCTTCCCTCGCCGCTGGCAGCCGGATATAATTAAAGTTCGCCGTCACGTCGCTAAAAAAAAGAGAGGCAGGTCGCCCTGCCTTCTCTCCACCGTTGCCGATAAATTCGCTACTCTTTACTTTCTCAGCCACAAAACTTCATTTTGCGGCGTTCCGCCTATTCTCTTGGCCGTTTCAAATTCTTTCTGGGTTTCGGGCCACCAGGCATACAGCACCGAGGGGTCGAACTTCCCGTTGGTGATGGTTTGCACGGAAGCCATAATCAGCATGCGCCCGGCGCCGGTGATTCCGAATACCCCGTTGGGATATTTGTCGCCCAGCATCGGCGGATCTAAAGCTTTGGGAAAAGCGGCCCGGATCTTGTACACATCATCAACCGTCCCCGCGGCCACAATGGCCCGGGCCAGCGCGTGGGTAGCCGTATAATTGAGGGCGCATTCCCAGGTCACCATCCGCTTGTAGGTGCGAACGTATTTTTTATCGAATATCGTCGCGCCTTCAAAGGGGATGCTCACGACTCCCGCCGTTCCGATCAGCGGGCTCATCACTTTGCTCCCTTTGAGCAGGATGGCGATGTAGTCCTGCTTGGCCTGGTCGATGAGCATGAAACCGCCTTTATAACCCATACTCCTGGCCTGTTCGATCACCAGAGCCGT
>SBEK01000268.1 GCA_009668925.1 Deltaproteobacteria bacterium | reverse complement strand
TCCCAAGGGGGACAAACCCCTGCCCCCTCCTCATGGAGGATAAAACCCGAAGCGTGTGGGGCGGTCTTTTTGGCGCCAAACAAATTTGTAGCATTTCCTGCTTTTACGGTTCAATTTTGTATCATTACACATCGCGTCTTTGTCACCGGGAAATTGCCTTTCCCGAAGAAATCCCGCATATCCGAAGCTTAATCAGCCACTTCGCAGCAATTGCAGTGAACTGAAGCTCGTTTTGAGCTCGTCTTGCCCAAGCGGGAATCAACCCCACGCGTCATACTGTCGGGAATGAAATGAACGTCGTCGTTTCGCAGCAAAACTGCGGAGAATTAAAGCTCGTCCCGCCCAGGCGGGATAGATATTGACGGTCGGAAGGGATTGACGTATTATCCCCTTCCTGAAGCAAATCACCACATTTGAAAGATATTTTTTTCAACGCAACACCTTGCCCTTTGATCCTTGAATCATCTTGAAAAGGAGAAACGTTATGAGACGTATCTTATCTGCTGTGGCCCTTCTCTCCCTGTTCTTCTTCTGGCATTTTTCCGGATTCGCCGCCGATCCGCCGGGCGTGGAATCTTTCAGCCCCCAGGGTACGGTGAAAGGCGTGAGGCAGGTGAGCGTCCGTTTTTCCGAACAGATGGTGGCCTTCGGCGACCCCAGGAGTCTTGCCGAGCCTTTCGATATCGTCTGTCCGGCCCCGGGCCGGGGCCGCTTCGCGGATGGCAAAAACTGGATTTATGATTTCACTGCGGACCTTCCCGCGGGCGTGGCCTGCACCTTCACTTTAAAGCCCGGTTTGAAAACCCTCGCCGGTGTTGCGCTTACGGGCCGGACGGCTTTTAATTTCTCCACGGGCGGCCCCGCCGTTATCCGGCCCCTGCCGTATGAAGGCTTCGACATGATTGATGAAGAACAGATCTTCATTCTGACGCTCGACGCCGAACCGGATACCGCGTCCGTCCTTCAGCACGCCGCCTTCTCGGTCGACGGCATCGTTAATCCCATCGGCATCCGGATCATCGAGGGGAAAGCCGCAGACAAGCTCCTCGCGGCCCAGGCGATGAGGAGAGGACGCTCCGGACGCCCAGGCGCGGACAAGAAGGAACCGCCGGTTGTTTTAATCCAGTGCCTGCAGCGCTTCCCGAACGACGCCCGGGTCCGGCTCATCTGGGGCAAAGGCGTGAAATCGAGGACAGGCGTCGCGACGGAGCAGGACCAGGTGTTATCCTACAAAACGCGGCGCGCGTTTATCGCGCAATTTTCCTGTTCGCGGGAAAACCCCCAATCGGACTGCATTCCGTTTCTGCCGATGTCGATTAACTTCACGGCACCGGTTTCCAGAGAGCTGGCCAGGAAGATCGTCCTGCGGTCCGCCGATCCGAAGACCAGGCCCAGGCCCGCCGCTGCTGCGAAAAAGGAGACGGCGTTCATCGTCGGCCCCGACAAGGGGGTATGGATGGCGGTGCTCGCTCCCAACGAAACAGACGTATCCTCCGTATCGTTTAACGGCCCGTTTCCGGAAAAATCAGCATTTACGATCCAGCTGCCGCCCGGCATGAAAGATGACGCCGGGCGAAAACTCATCAACGCCGGTCAATACCCGCTTGCGGTCCGCACAGGCGAGTATCCGCCGCTCGCCAAGTTTTCCGGACGCTTCGGCATTCTCGAATCCAGAGCCGGCGGGCTCCTCCCCGTCACCGTCCGCAACCTGGAAGCGTCGCTTAGGCTCGCGGAGCTGAGCGTCGCACCGGCCGCAAGCAAGAGCGCAGCCGGCGGCGTTTCGGGAAAAATTCTCAGCGTCGGGGCGGACCGCGGCAAAGACATCCAGGGATGGCTGAGAAAAGTCGCCACCGTCTCGCGGACAAAGTCCGTCTTCACGACCGGCCCCAAACCCCGGCGCGTTGTCTTGCCAAAACCGGGCGGCGCCAAGGCGTTCGAGGTTGTGGGCATACCGCTCGGCCGGCCGGGCTTCTATGTTGTGGAATTGGAAAGCCGAATCTTAGGCCAATCGCTTCTGGGCGGCAAGCAGCCGCTGTATGTCCAGACCGCGGCGCTCGTCACCAACCTCTCGGCGCATTTCAAACAGGGCCGCGAATCGTCGCTCGTCTGGGTGACGACGCTTGACGGAGCCTCCCCGGTCAAAGAGGCCGAGATCACGATCCGGGACTGCCGGGATAAAGTCATCTGGCGGGGCAAGACGAATGCCTCCGGCATCGCCGCCATCGCGGAGAAGCTGCCCGGCGAAAGTGAACTGCCCGTGTGTTCATTCCAGGAAGATGAAAACCACGACTGGCGCTATGATGAAAGCTATCAGCTCTCGGGTCTGCAGGGCGGCTTGTTTGTTACGGCGCAAAAAGGCGACGACATGACCTTTGTGCATGGGAGCTGGGACAAGGGCATTGAGCCGTGGCGCTTTCAGCTCCTCACGGAGTCCTTCCGCGATCCGGTCATCGCGCATACCATTTTCGACCGGACGCTTCTGCGCGCGGGCGACACCGTCCATATGAAGCATATCCTTCGCGAACATGCGCCGTCGGGGTTCCGCTTCTTTTCCCAGGCCGCCAAACTTCCGGCCCAAGTCGCTGTCACGCACTCCGGAAGCGGACAAAAATATGAATTCCCGCTTGCGTGGGATGCCCGGGGAACTGCCGAGACGACCTGGGTCATTCCGAAGGAAGCAAAACTGGGTAATTATGCGATTTCGCTCTCCGGCTATGCTTCCGGCGGTTTCCGTGTCGAAGAATACCGGATACCGCTGATGAAGGGCGTTATTGCACCGCCCGCCCAACCCCTGATCAACGCCCGGGAAGTGGC
>SBEK01000267.1 GCA_009668925.1 Deltaproteobacteria bacterium | reverse complement strand
CTTCCGATCATTTAACCTCTTCTCTCCCACTCCGATTGCACCCCACTCTCAATCACAGGCAATGTTCTTGCCGACAATCAAAGGGAAACCGGTTTAAGACCCGCACTGAAAAAACAACGGTTCATGATCCGCGGATGATCAATATTTCATTTGACACAAAGGACTGAACATCTTATTGTCTGTCACACGGAAGTCCCGTTTTATCAAGAAGAGAAGCAGAGTCGCCTGATGGGTAAGAACCGTTTCGCCTAAGCTCTTTCTCAAAAGTCTCACGAGAATGTTCGTCCCATCCGAACACGTTCTTTTTCCGCATCACACCGGCGGGAGCGTTGCACAGACCATCAATCTCACAAATCACTTATTTAGGAGGGGGAAAAATGATAGAGAAACCTTGGCATCGTCATTACGATTACAACGTACCAACCACTATCCGTTATCCACGTCTGGCGGCTCATGAATTGCTGGATCTTCCCGCCGGCGCCTATCCGGACAAAGCTGCTTTGAGTTTTTTCGGCAGTGAGATGACCTTCCTGGAGTTGAGCATCATCTACAAGAGCTTCGCCAATGCTCTGGCCGGACTGGGAATCAAAAAGGGAGATCGGGTCGGCTTGCATCTGCCCAACTGTCCCCAGTATCCGATCGCCTATCTTGCCGTCCTGTCGCTGGGCGGCATTGTGGTCAATCTCAATCCGCTCTATACCCCCGACGAGTTGAAACTGATGGCCAACACGTCGGGGATGTCGTCTCTGGTCACCTTCGATATGGCTCTCCCGGCCATCCGCACACTGTGCAAGCAAGTCCTGATCCCCCGCGTGATCGTGACCGCCGTAACGGACTTTATCAAGGGGTTTCCCGTGAGCACGGCCAAGAGTCTTGATCTGGAACCGGGCTGGCATCACTTTTCGGAGCTCATCGCCAAGTATCCCAATCCCAAACGGGTGAAAGTCCAGATCAATCCCCAGGATCCGGCGCTGATTCAGTTTACCGGCGGCACGACCGGCGTCCCCAAAGGCGCGGTTCTGACACACGCCAACATTGTCGCAGCAACCCTCCAGTGCTCCTTATGGGGGAACGCCACCATCACGCTTACGCCCCATGAAAGGCGCAACGTCATGGCCGTATTGCCTTATTTCCATGTTTACGGCAACATTGTCGTTTTAAACTGGGCTTTTTTCAATTGCGCGACGCAAATTCAGGTTCCCCGTTTTAATATCGACGAGATGATGGATCTGCTCGCCAAATTCGAGCAAATTACCTTTTTTCCGACGGTCCCCACGCTGATTACCGCTCTCATGAATCATCCCAAGGCGGGAGAACTTAATCTGGCCAAAAAATTCGGCATGCTGAACTCGGGCGGGGCGCCGATGCCTGTGGAGCTCATCGAGCAGGTGAAAGATATGGGCATCTACTTCAGTGAAGGGTACGGTCTTTCCGAATCGACCTCCCTGGGGATTACCAATCCCGTTCTGGGTCTGAAGAAAGTGGGCAGCATCGGTATTCCCTTCCCGGATAATGACGTCCGTTTGGTGGATGTCGATAAAGGGGAAACGGATGTTCCGGACGGGGAACCCGGTGAAATCATCATGAAGGGACCATTGATCATGCAGGGTTACTGGAATAACCCCGCCGAGACAGCCGGACAGCTCAAGGACGGCTGGCTCCATACGGGAGACATCGCCGTCAGAGACGAAGACGGCTACATGTTCATCGTGGACCGCAAGAAAGACATGATTATCGCCGGCGGATTCAATATTTACCCGCGGGACATTGATGAAGTCCTCTTCCAGCATCCCAAAGTCGCTGAAGCCGTATCCCTGGGCGTCAAAGACAAATACCGTGGCGAAACGGTCAAGGCGTTTGTCGTTCTGAAGGCGGGCGAAAGCTGCACGGCCGAAGAAATTATCTCCTTCTGCAAGGAAAAGCTGGCTCCTTACAAGGTGCCCAAGCTGGTTGAATTCCGCGAGTCGATTCCCAAGTCGGCTGTCGGTAAAATCCTGCGCAAGGTCTTGCGGGATGAGGAGGAAGCCAAGGAGAAAGAAAATAAATAGCCTGCCTGACCGGGCTTGATCCCGTTCAGGTTCAGCCGTGAAAGGATAGATCATCCGGTCCGGTAAGAAGCAGACAGGCCAACCACTCGCGGCAACTGCCGAGGCATGAAATGAACATCGTTGCGTCTAAGCTTGCTGCGGAGAATTAAAGCTCGTCTTGCAAAGCGGAATTGAATGCGGGGGATGTTTCGACCGTCCCCCGCATTTTCATAATCGGGAACGCACCTTCAGTAAATTTTCCCAAAAACAGTTTTCAGCTCTTCTTGACCTATCCATTGCAATCGGGAGGCCCTTCTTCTCCTTATAAGATTATGCCTATCGGCGAAGCGTCCGCTGAACCGGGCTGAACTAAAAACCTTACTCATGGTTGACTTTGCGCGTTCGTAAGACTAAACTGGCACACAATTCGCTGCCGGGTAATCCAGGAGGAAATTCATGTGTAAAAAAGGATTTCTGATTTTCTGCGCCCTTATTTGCCTAAGCGCCTTCATCAGCTGCGCTGATTGGGACGATCCGTTTGACGCAACCGGCGACCTTACCCTGTACAACTACACCTCTTTGCCGATCAGCGCCTTTTACCTGACACCCATAAGCGAACCCACCTGGGGCCCGAATCGTTTGGGAGCACCCGTTCCGTCCGGGGCGAGTTATTCGCTAACGGGCCTCCCGGCCGGCAACTATGATGCGCAAGCCGTGATTACGGGAGCGCTGAGCATCTATTACGGATATGCCTACGACATTCCCATCTATGTCTGGGAGACAACGGACCTTGTCGCCTACAATTCGGGTTTT
>SBEK01000266.1 GCA_009668925.1 Deltaproteobacteria bacterium | reverse complement strand
CCCCATATTGTATAGAGGATGCCCCCCACTTTCATATGGGGAGAAACCCTACCAAAAGGTATTTAATAGAGCGATAATAAATGTCTCTGTTAAGGGAAAGAGCCGCCCGACGAGAAAACCGAATTTCCTATTCTTTCCAGAGTTCGGGATCGACGATGCCTATTTTGATGGCGTATTTCAAGAGTTCAAAGCGGTCATGAATATCGAGTTTACGCATGATACTGGTGCGATGTTTTTCCACTGTCTTCGGACTGATAAAAAGGAGATCGGCGATCCGGTCGGTGGAATGTCCCTGGGCGACCAGACGAAAAATCTGTTGTTCCCGCTCCGTCAATAGATCATAACCGCTGACCGCAGGGTTTCCCGTTTGACCCTTGACGTATTTATCGATAACCTCGGCCTTCAATTTGGAGCTGAGAAAATACTCTCCCCGATAGGCCGCCCGGATGGCTGTGAGAATATCCGAACTGGGAGATGCTTTGAGGACATAGCCGAATGCTCCTGCCGCGAGAATCTCTTTGACATAACTTTCCTTGGCATGCATGGAAAACACCACAATCCTTATTTTCGGCGCGACATTGCGAAGGAGATTGACAACCTCCAATCCGGTCATGTTCGGCATCGTAATGTCCAGCAAAACGACATCCGGACGGAGCAGTTTGATTTTCTCCAGTGCTTCCCGGCCGTCGCTCGCCTCCCCGATCACTTCCATATCGGACTGACCGTTGAGGAGCTGCTTCAGACCATTCCGGACGATGTCATGGTCGTCGGTCACCAATACTTTGATTTTTTTCATCATACCTGTCCCTTAAGCTAAGCCGGGATATCCGCCCGGATCGTCATTCCCTTGCCCGGGGCTGTGGATACTTCAAGAGACCCGCCAAGAGATACGACGCGCTCCCGCATGCCGATTAGTCCGATCCCTTCACTTCTTTTCGACGTTTTTGTTTTTTTATACGGATCGCCGCAACCCAGGCCGTTGTCCCTGATCGTCAAAATAACATGAGGATGACTGTACGTAAGAATGATTTCGACTTCTGTCGCCCTGGCATGTTTGACGATATTCGTCAGGCCTTCCTGAAAGATGCGGTAAATCGCCAGTTCAGTTTCAGGATTCAGACGGTTCTTGAAACCGAGAGCTTCGAAATTCAAGTGAATGTCGGGCCGGTGCTCTTTGAATTCACGGATATATCTTTTGAGAGCCGGAATCAACACCATCTGGTCCAGGAGGATGGGACGCAAAAAGGATGTTGTTTTGCGCACGACGTTCGCCATCCGTTCGACACTGCGGATAAGTTCTGCACAGCGTTCCTGCTGTTCGGGAAAGTCAGCGGGGATCGTTCTTTGCAGATCATCCAGCTCGAAATGCATAGTGGTCAGGATCTGCCCCAATTCATCATGAAGATCCGCCGCCACTTTCTTTCTCTCCTCTTCCCGGACTTTAACCAGTCGCCCCGATAACCGGCGGATCTCCTCTTCTGCTTTCTTCGTCTTGGTGATGTCGATAAAATTGGATATGACTGCCGGTTTACCCATGTACATGGCATGTGTCGCGCGCAGTTCCGCCCATTTTACCGCCTTGCTGTCTTTTTCCGTGTACCGGTAAATATAGTGTTCAGGTTTGAGATGTCCGCCTTCCCGCATCATTCCTCTTTCCCTGACCATGGCCCGATCATCCGGATGCACAAACTCCCAACAATAATGGCCCAGGATATCTTCAGGCTTGTCAAAACCGAGCATGTCGGCAAACCGCTGATTGACAAATTTAATGCGGCCTTCCTGGTGCACGACGATCGACGTCAGGGATGTCTCCACAACCGTGCGGTATTTTTCTTCGGATTCCCGGAGGGCCTGTTCGGCCGTTTTCCTGTCGGTCACATCGATGATGAATGCTTCGTAGCCGATAATGTCGCCCTTGGCGCTGCGGCGGGCGGCGCCGGTTATTCGCACGTCGATTATTTTTCCATCCATGCACCGCAGGCGGGTTTCAAATTCCCTGATGACTCCGCAACGTGCAACAATCTCCCGAAATCGGGAGATGTCCTCCGGATCGGCATAAAAAGCGGTGATGGACAGTTTTCCGATGAAATCGTTTCTCGAATGTCCGCCCAGCATTGCCACGCCCGCCTCATTGATATCGAGGAAAACGCCCTGGTAATCCATAACGCACACCAGCGCCGGAGAATGTTCGAAAATATGCCTCAGCCACTGCCTCGGGGCCTTGACGATGTTCTTCCCGGAATGATCCGTGTCGCGCCTGGTCTTTCCCATGTCGCTTTCCTTGCCTCGTATGACGGTCTGTTAACAGGTTCAAGGTTCAAGAACCACCTTGTCCCTTTAGCCTTTACCACATGTCACGTTCGAGCTCGACATTTAAATGTTTTCCGCAATGTGATCCGGAATGAACTGCCGGGGAGGAACAGGGCTCCGGAAGGGGAAAGAAGGGCGGTCGGAAGGTTTTCCGCCGCCCGGAGGAAGTTATTTTGTCTGTTTGACCACGCTCATCGCCGTAGCGATAAGCGATGAAATGTCGCCGAAGTTGGCCGGCAGAATGAGCGTGTTGCCCTGTTTGGCCAGGTGGCCGAACTGCTCGACCAGCTTCTCGGCAACGCGCAGTTGTACGGCTTCCAGGCCGCCCTGGGCCTGCACGGCGGAAGCCACCGCCTTCAGGCCGTCCGACGTTGCGGAGGCCACCGCCCGAATCGCTTCCGCCTGACCGTTGGCTTCATTGATCTGCTTCTGGCGCGCTGCTTCCGATTCCAGGACGACTTTTTGTTTCTGGCCCTCGGCGACATTGATGGCGGACTGCTTTTCGCCTTCGGACTGGAGAATGATCGCGC
>SBEK01000265.1 GCA_009668925.1 Deltaproteobacteria bacterium | reverse complement strand
GAACCGGATGTGTCAACTTACAGCAAACGGATCATCCGCTTCCTGGATGGAAAGATTGTCAGCGACAAGGAAAACAGACCATGATCAACCTTCCTTCCACCGTGAGAATTTCACTCAGAGCCCTCCGTGTCAACAAAATGCGGTCTGCGCTGACCATGCTGGGGATTATCATCGGCGTTGCCGCGGTCATTACGATGCTGGCGGTCGGCAGGGGCGCGAGCACGAAAATTTCGGAGCAGATTGCGGCAGTCGGCAGTAATCTGATCATCGTCATTCCCGGTTCGACGACTTCAAGCGGTATTCGCCTGGGCAGCGGCTCTTTTCAGAATTTAACCCGCGCCGATGCCGATGCCATTGAAAGTGAATGTTCGGCAGTCGCGCTGACCGCGCCCGTCTTAAACGGCGGCGCGCAGATTGTTTATGGCAATCAAAACTGGGCGTCTATTGTTTACGGAACGGATGACAGCATGCTGGATGTGCGGGACTGGACGCTGGCTTCCGGTCGGAATTTCTATGAACAGGAAATTCGCAGCGCGGCCAAGGTTTGCATTGTGGGACAGACCGTCGTCGACAACCTCTTCGGCAATGATGACCCCCTCCTGAAAGTCATCCGCATTAAGAAAGTTCCTTTCACGATCATCGGCGTGCTGGAAGCAAAAGGCCAGTCCATGATGGGGCAGGATCAGGACGATGTGGTGTACGTTCCGATAGCCGCCGCACAAAGAAACTTATTCGGGCGAACATTTCCCGGATCGGTGCGGTCGATTATGGTCAAGGCCAAAAGCACCGAAGACCTGACCAGGGCCGAAACGCAAATCAGGGATCTGCTCAGGCAAAGACACCGTCTGGGTCCGAGACAGGAAGACGATTTCACCGTCCGTAATCTCACGCAAATGATGCAGGCTGCGGAACAAGCCTCCCGAGTCATGGCGCTGCTTCTGGCGGCCATCGCAAGCGTTTCGCTCCTTGTCGGAGGCATCGGCATTATGAATATCATGCTGGTATCCGTCACGGAAAGGACCCGCGAAATAGGCATTCGCATGGCCGTTGGCGCGAAATCCTGGGACATCCGGTCGCAGTTCATTATTGAAGCCATGGTACTGTCTCTCATCGGCGGTCTCATCGGCGTGCTGCTGGGCATTTGCGCGGCGGAACTTCTTTCTTTACTGGCAGGATGGAATATCCTCATCTCCACCTATTCCATTCTTCTCTCTTTTGGTTTTTCCGGACTCGTCGGCATTTTCTTTGGCTTCTATCCGGCCTACAAAGCCTCATTGATGAATCCCATCGACGCCTTGAGGCATGAATGAACGCGGATTTTTCCCACGACAATTCTATTGACCAATCCCCGCATTTGCGGTAAAAACGTGACCAAATTATCAGCCAAAAGATGAGCGGCGCTGGTAACTTTATTTCAAACGATTAACAAAAAATTTAATATAGGGGAGGCACGAAAAGAACTATGAGTATGGAAATCAAAGCCCCCATGCCGGGGAAAATTGCCAGCATTCCGGTGAGTGTCGGCAGCAAGGTGCAGGAAGAAGAAGAAGTCATCATCATGGACGCAATGAAAATGGAAATCCCCGTTTACGCACCGGGTGCCGGGACGATTAAAGAAATTAAAGTTAAAGTCGGCGATTCCGTTAATGAAGGCCAGGTCTTGGCTATTCTTGAATAGCAAAAAATCTCTTTTAAAAAGACGCCCGTTGAAAAGTTTCATCTGCTCGGCGGGCGTTTTCTTTTCATCGACACCGGTCACTTTCTGCCGGCATTGAATCGGTCAAATTCGTGCATCATCGAACTATACTTCCGTATGGCCTCGTTTCTTACTGCCATCCGTTGATTGTAGATTTCGACATAATGCCTCTGATAACGTCTTTCCAGCCAATCCTTTTCTCCGCTGGTCAGGTTGGTGTCACTCAGGGAACGGCTCGGGAAAACGCTTTTAAAGAGTTGTTCACGATTTCTTTCCAGATCCTCCCGCGCCTCTCTGTCGGGATTGATAGCCTCCGGATTGCCGCCGACCTGCTCCATAACCCATTTTTCAAATTTGAGACGATCGAGCGTGCCGTCGGGACGCGAAACCTGCATTCCCGTCCTCCAGGAGACAAAGGAGACTTGCCCATTCCCATCCGCAAAGCAATACACTTCACGGCCTTCTACCGGAGTATGGCCTGCAGATCCTGAGTAAGAACTCCGCACGTCCTGCGCATCGACAGCTGAAGGCTCGCTCACTGAAACAGACCTTGGCGCTCCGCTCACTTCTCCTTTGCCTGCGTTTTGCAGATTACCGGTTTCAGGACCTTTGCCTTCTCTTTGCGAAGCGTTTTCGATATCCGCGACAGCTTCAATTTTAGTCATCTTGAAAAATTTGATGAGCGACGGCGCGACAAACGAATGGATCAAAATGATCAAAACGACGACAATACCAGCGTAAATCACCAGACGTTCAATAGAAATTTTCTTCTCCGGTACCGCACCCAGGTCTGGTTTATCAGGAGAAGCAGGGGCAGGCTGCACGCTTGTATCAGGGGGAAGCGGCTTCCATTTACTATATATTATCCCGCATTTGGGACATTCCGAGGCATTGATGATATCATCGTCTTTCCTTCTCTCGTAGCCGCACTGAGGACATATCATCATGTAACTCCTCACCTTTTTCGAATCATGCACAGCAATTTACATACCAGTTTGCGAATCAGAACTTCTGGAACATTGGAATATACCACTGAATACTCGATAGTTGGACCCCATGTTCTGATAAGGCGAGGAGGTAAGTCAAAATAAAGCAACGATATTCAGTACAACTTATGGCCTTTTGAAAATCGCATTTCCGGATAGCCGTTGGGCAGTTACACTA
>SBEK01000264.1 GCA_009668925.1 Deltaproteobacteria bacterium | reverse complement strand
TCCCTGGTCTACGATCGGCGATGCGCCCGGCCGCGGACACACGGGATCAGGCGTCAGCGCGGCCACGTATGTGGAAACCGCGCGGCAGCTCATGGGCAAAGCCGGCGAGCGCCAGGTGAAAGATTGTAGGTATGTCTATCAGGATACCTCCGGCGGCTCGGGTTTCAACATCATTTCAAGTATCTGGGGAAAGGAGATTTGACCATGGAATTCGATATGACAAAACCGGTGCCCGTGGCCCAGCCGTGGTCGGAAAAGTTTTGGGAAGGAACGAAGCAAGGGAAACTGCTGATTCAGCTCTGCAACGATTGCCAATCGAAAATATTTTATCCGAGAAAATTCTGCCCCGAATGTTGGTCGGGCAATTTGGGTTGGATGGAAGCCACCGGCAAGGCAAAGATTTACACCTTCTCCACCGCCTACGCGAATGTTGAACCCAAGTTCATGGACGAACTCCCGTACACGATTGCTTATGTCGATCTGGTGGAAGGCGTCCGGATGATGACCCGGATTGTCGACTGCAAGCCGGAAGACATCCAATTCGATATGGATGTGGAAGTCGTGTTTCGCGAACGCGGCGATTTTTTCCTGCCGTATTTTCGCCCCATTGCTAAAAAATAGAGGAGATCGTCCATGGCCGACTACACAACCATCATTTACGAAATCAAGGGAGCGGTCTGCAACATTACGTTGAACAGACCGGAGAAGTATAACGCGATCAACCGGGAAATGGCCGCGGAACTGCTCGATGCGTTCCGGAAGGTGCGCGATGAAGCGAACGTCGCCGTTGTCGTGCTGGCGGGTGCGGGGAAAGCATTCTGCACGGGCGGCGATCTCAGTGTCTTTCCATCGCTCGCGGAGCATCAGGCCGGACTGAACTGGCTGGCGCACGACGGATACGGGATCGGGAAGGCTATCGAGCTTTGCGAAAAGATCGTCATTGCCCAAGTGACCGGTCACTGCCTGGCGGGCGGGCTGGAGCTGGCCCTGATGTGCGACCTCATCTATGCCAGGGCATCGGCGAAGTTCGGGACCACCGAGATCAACATGGGAGTTCTGCCCGGCTGGGGCGGCACGGTGCGCATCGCCCGCGCCATGCCGATCTATCGGGCGAGGGAAATTATCTACAGCGGACGCAAGGATTTTCTGGCGAACGAAATGTATGAGATGGGTTTCCTAACGCGGGTCTTCAAAGACGAGGAATTCGAAGAAAAGTTCAGCGAAGTCGTCGCGAACATCAGCTCGAAAAAAGTGATTGCCCTGAGAATGGGCAAGGAGGTCATGGGACGCTCTCTCGAGTGCGGCTCTCTGGATGCGGCTTTGGCTTTGGAGCGAAACGCGATCCAGTGGCTCAACTATGCCCCGGACATTCAGGCCGTCATGGACGGCTTCCGCAAGAAGCCCGAAGATTTTGTCTCGCAGCAGAAGAAAGCCAACATCGCATCGGATGTGAAGAAATAATAAGGAGGAGTACATGGATTTCAGTTTCACCGAGGATCAGCTCTTAATCCAGCAGACCTTTCAGAAGTTCTGCGAAAAAGAGCTCAATGATGAATACGTCCGCTGGATGGATGAGAATGTGGATTTCCCGCCGGATGATCTCTGGCAGAAGTTTGTCGATCTGGGCGTCTTTTCGGCGAATCTCCCGGTTGAATACGGCGGACAGGGGCTGGGATGCATCGAGAACATGATCATGTATGAGCAGATCTGCAGACACTCGCCCTCCATTGCTCTGGCCACCGGTGTTACATCGGGCTGTGGCGTTCGCTTTATCGGGGAACTCGGAACCAAGGAGCAGAAGGAAAAATATTTGCCGCTGATTGCCGAAGGAAAGTTCAAGACCTGCATGGCGCTCACGGAACCGGGCGGCGGCACGGATATTCTGGGCGCTCTGTCGACGTTTGCCGAAGACAAGGGCGACAGGTGGGTGATCAACGGACAGAAGATTTTCATCACCGGCGCGCACGTGGCGGACTCTCTGATTACCGTTTGCAAGACGGAAAAAAATTCAAAGAAAGCGCAGTCCTGGACAACCATCATGGTGCCGCGCCAGACAAAGGGCGTGACGATCAACCGGATCAAAAAGTTCAGTTGCCACCATTGCGACAGCGTCGAGATCTTCTATGAAGATGTGGAAGTCCCCAAGGAAAACATGCTGGGCAACCGCGGGAACGCTTTTTATGAAATCATGACCGTGCTGAATCCGGAGCGGATCGGCGTGGCCATGATGGGTGTGGGCATCATTGCCGCGATATACGAGCGCTGCATGAAATATGTCCAGGAGCGCAATGCGTTCGGCGGCCCCATCGGCCGGTTCCAGATCCTGCAGAACTATCTGGCCGACATGTTCATCAATCATGAAAATGCCCGCAATCTCACTTACAAGTCCGCCTGGCTCCAGGACCACGGCAAGCTGTATCATCTGGAAGCGACGATGGCGAAGCTGGTGGCCGCGGAAGGCGCCCGTCATGCGTCGATCTATGGGCCGGAAATCTTCGGCGGCTATGGAATCTGCAATGAGTATTCCGTGTCGATGTTTGCCCGGGATGCCTATCAGATCCAGTTTTCGCCGATTTCCAACGAAATGAGCCGCAATATGCTGATGCAGTTCCAGGGCCTGCCGAAATCCTGGGCTTAACAAAACCGATTCGAGGAAATGTTTTATGTATACCTTGGGAGATATTCCACGTGCGAGCGCCATTATCTGGCCGGATCATCCGGCGGTGGTATTTGAGGGAAAGCGTTACACCTATAAACAATTCAATGAGCGGATCAATCGCTTTGCCAACTATCTGATCCAATCCGGTTACAAGAAGGGCGACGGCGTCGCCGTCATGGCGGAAAACTGCGCCCGTTATCTCGAAGTCTATTTT
>SBEK01000057.1 GCA_009668925.1 Deltaproteobacteria bacterium | reverse complement strand
GATGTATACAACGTCCACGTATTACCGATCGCTCCGGGCAAATTACAGACAATTCCAGCAAAAATAATCAGCGAGATACCGTTGCCGATTCCCTTTTCCGTAATGGTTTCACCGAGCCACATTAAGAAGGCGGTACCGGACGTCAGCGTAATAATCGTCATTAAAATAAACGACCAGCCGGCATTCAAAACAATGGGGGCGCCGGACGGACTCGCCATGTGCTGCAATCCCCACGCGATGCCGAATCCCTGAATAATGCTTAACCCGACGGTGCCGTAACGCGTGTACTGGGTGATTTTCCTGCGTCCGTTTTCGCCTTCTTTGGAAAGCTTTTCCAGATGCGGAATGGCGACGGTCAACAAATTAATGATAATCGACGAGGTGATGTAAGGCATAATGCCGAGAGCAAAAATCGAAAATGTGCTGAGCGCGCCGCCCGCAAACAGATCCATCAGCCCCAGCATGGAACCGCGGGCATGTTCAAAAAAAGCCAGCAATGCGGTGTTGTCAATCCCCGGGGTGGGAATAAAGACACCGACACGATAAACGGCCAGAAGAAGAAGTGTAAATAAAATTCTTCTCTGCAATTCCGGTATTTTAGAAACGCCGCCTAATCCCTCTAGCAAATTAGATTACCTCTTCAATAGATCCGCCCGCAGCGGTGATTTTTGCTTTTGCGGCCACACTGATTTTTGCCACCTTCACGGTTACTGGAAAATCAATATCGCCTTTGGCCAGGATTTTAATTCCGTCGGCCTTCTTCTTGACAAGTCCACTGGCTAAGATTGCCGTCTCATCGATGACGGCGCCCTTTTGAAATTTGCGGCATAAATCCATGATATTCACCGCAACGTAGCTTTCGCGAAAAGGATTGCGGAAGCCTCTTTTCGGGAGCCGCCGGGACATGGGCATTTGGCCGCCTTCAAAACCATCCCGCACATAGCCCCCCGAACGAGCCTTCTGTCCCTTATGACCTTTACCGGATGTTCCGCCGTGACCGGACGCATCTCCCCGGCCGACGCGCTTTCTTTTCTTGGTCGCTCCGGCGGGTGCATTGAGAGAACTCAAATCCATAACCTACTCCTTTGACTCTTCCACAGAAACGAGGTGGATCACTTTATTTATCATGCCACGGATCTCCGGAGTATCCACCAGAGTCACAGTGCTATTCAATTTCTTAAGCCCCATACCACGCAGAATTTTTCTTTGTTTTTCCGGACGCGTGATAACGCTTTTTACCATTTTTACTTTTAACATCTTAGCCACTGTATCAACACCCTCTTTATATTTTACTTGCCTCTCTGGGCAGCAATTTCCGCCGGGTTCTTCAACTGACAAAGCCCTTCGACAGTCGCCTTGACCAGGTTGTGCGGGTTGTGTGAACCTAAGCATTTCGTCAAAATATTATGAACGCCCGCCACCTCCAGAACGGCTCTCACTGCGCCGCCGGCGATCAGGCCTGTTCCTTCAGACGCCGGTTTTAAAAGGACTTTACCCGCACCGAACTTTCCCAGAACTTCATAGGGAATCGTTTTGTTGGCCACCGCAACTTTCACCATATTTTTCTTGGCCATTTCCATCCCCTTGCGGATCGCTTCGGGTACTTCGTGCGCCTTGCCCAAGCCCGCGCCGATCATCCCCTGGCCGTCGCCGACCACAACGATCGCACTGAAACGAAACCGCCTTCCTCCCTTAACGACCTTAGCCGTACGATTAATGGCAATCACCCGGTCGAGGAGCTCTACATCTTTCATTTCCTTTTTTTCCAACGATTCTTCTCTTATCATGAGTTCTATTCACTAATTCGGGTTAAAATTTAAGACCAGTTTCCCGCGCTGCATCGGCGAGGGCTTTCACGCGGCCGTGATAAAGAAATCTTCCTCTATCAAAAACGACTTTTTCCACACCCAGAGCCTGCAAACGCGCTGCGATCAGCTTGCCCACTTCCTTGGCCACATCCACTTTCTTAATGCCCTTGAGTTTGCCGGCCAATTCTTTGCTCAGAGTGGACGCCGTGGCAATGGTGGTCCCCTGCGCATCGTTGATGACCTGTGCGTAGATGTGCTTATCCGTACGGAAAACAGAAAGGCGAGGCCGCTCTGATGTTCCCGTAAGCTTTCCTCTGACTCTTTTTTCTCTCTTATCTCTGATTTTTAGTGTTTTCTTGGAAGCCAATGTTCCACCTCTTTTTAGCCTATATGTAATGAATTCTTATTTAGCGCCCGCCGCTTTACCGGCTTTGCGACGAATATACTCGCCCGCGTATTTGATGCCTTTTCCTTTGTAAGGCTCAGGCTTTTTCAACGAACGGATTTCCGAGGCCACCCGGCCCACCAGTTCCTTGTTAATCCCGGAAACCACCAGATTGACCTGCTTATCCACTTTTACGTCAATTCCTTTGGGAATGCTGTATTCCACGGGGCTGGAGTATCCTAAAACAAGCTTCAGGGTTGATCCCGCAATCTCAGCGCGATAACCGACGCCCGATATTTCCAGTCCCTTTTCAAAGCCGGTGCTGACCCCGGTCACCATATTATTGATCAGTGTTCTCGCCAGGCCGTGATATGAACGGACAAGACGATCTTCTGATTGCCGTTCAATGGACAATTGATTATCGGAGACAACCATCGTAATGCCATCCGGTAATTTCGAAGATAACGCGCCCTTTGGGCCTTCCACTTTAACAATCCCGCCACTTTGGCTGATTTTCACAGTCTTGGGAAAAGTGATCGGTTTTTTACCTATTCTCGACATGAACAAGGACTCCCGTCTAAAATCTATATTGAACTACCAAACCTTGCAAAGAATTTCACCGCCGACATTGGACTCTCTGGCTTCCTGATCCGTGATGACGCCGCGGGACGTTGAGAGAATCGAAACGCCAAAACCGTTCAGGACCTTGGGAATTTTATCCGCCGGGACATAGATCCGGCGACCGGGCTTGCTGACTCTTTTGATGTCGGTGATCACCGTATGTTTTGCATCCGGATATTTCAGAGTGATCTTCAGCATCGGACGGTCCTTCTCATCCTTCGTTGCATCATAATTGTTGATATACCCTGTCGTTTTCAAGACTTTGGCGATATTCATGTTCATTTGCGACATGGCTACATTAACACTCTTGAAACGAGCTTTATTTCCGTTTCGAATTCTGGTCAGCATATCGGCAATAGGATCCGTCATCCCCATGCTTTTTCTCCTTAAGCTATAATTACCAACTTGATTTTATAACGCCGGGAAGCTCGCCCTGAAGGGACAGCTTCCTTAAACAAATTCTGCACATTTCAAATTTTCTATAATACGCCCGGGGCCTGCCGCAAATCTGACAACGGTTGTACTCCCGGACCGAATATTTTGGTTTCCTGCTTGCTTTTGCGATCAATGACTTTTTTGCCACGCGAATTTCCTCCGGTGCTTACTCGTTAATTCTTGAAAGGCACGCCCATCAGCTTGAGCAACATGCGCGCTTCTTCATCCGTCCGCGCCGTCGTCACAATCGTGATATTCATCCCCTTGATCTTTTCAATTTTGTCGTATTCGATTTCCGGGAAAATAATCTGCTCGTGCAGACCGATGGAATAATTTCCCCTGCCGTCAAAAGCCGTCGTCGATATCCCCCGGAAGTCCCGAACTTTTGGCAGCGCCACATTCACAAGACGATCGAAAAACTCATACATGACTTCTTTTCTCAGCGTCACCGAGCAACCGATCGGCATGCCCTGGCGAAGTTTGAAAGTTGCAATGGATTTTTTGGCTTTGGTGATCACCGGCTTCTGCCCCGTAATCATCGCCATTTCCTGCACGGCGCCGTCAATGATTTTGACATTCGAAATGGCCTCGCCTAAACCCATATTGACGACGATCTTCTCCATCTTGGGTACTTGCATGGGATTCTTGTAATCAAATTCCTTGACCAGAGCCGGCACTACCGTCTTTAAATAATAATCTCTCAATCTTGCCATTTTTTCTTAACCCACATCGATAACGTCATTGCACTTGCTGCAGATACGAATCTTCTTGCCGTCTTCGAGAACACGATTCCTGATCCGGGTCGCTTCTTTGCACTTGCCGCAAATAATGCCGACCTTGGATACATTCATCGCCGCCTCTTTTTCCACGACACCGCCTTTGCTCTTTTGATCAGGCCGTTTATGCTTCTTGATCACATTGATCTTTTCGACGACCACTTTGTTCTTCTCGGGTATGGCTTTCAGAATCTTGCCGGTTTTTCCTTTATCCTTGCCGGCCAGAACTTTTACCATATCTCCCTTTTTCAATCTGCCTAAACTCATTTTTCCCCTCTTCAAAAACAGGCTTACAACACCTCTGGAGCCAGCGATATAATCTTCATAAACTGCTTTGCTCTCAGTTCGCGGGCAACGGGTCCAAATATTCGCGTCCCGACCGGTTCCATCTGATTGCTGATGAGAACGGCGGAGTTGTCATCAAACTTAAGATAAGATCCGTCCGGCCGCTTCACTTCCTTTACGGTACGGACGATAACCGCTTTCATCACGTCACCTTTTTTCACCTTGGAATTCGGTATCGCCTCTTTCACGGCCACGACGATGACATCACCCAGGGAGGCATAACGCCGCTTCGATCCGCCAAGCACCTTAATACACGCAACTCGCTTGGCGCCTGAATTATCGGCAACATTGAGAATTGTCTGCATCTGAATCATAAATAAACTCCACTTAAACAAGCTTCTTGTCATAAAAGACAAGTTTCTATTTCGCCTTCTCCAGAATTTCCAGCATCCGCCAGCGTTTGTCTTTGCTCATCGGCCGCGCCTCAATGATCAATACGGTATCGCCCATTTTGCACTGATTCTGCTCATCGTGAGCTTTGTATTTAACATGTCTGCGAACATATTTATGAAATACAGAATGTTTGACCAATCTTTCAGCCTTCACCACGATGGTCTTATCCATTTTATCACTGACGACTACGCCCTTAATCGTGCGCTTGTTGCTTTTTTCAGCCATATTAACCCGCGGCCTCCTTTTCCTTCAGCACCGTTGCGATACGGGCAATTTCCTTGCGCAGCCGCCCCAGCGTCGCGGTTGATTCGAGTTGACCCGATGCATGCCGAATCTTCAACCGAAACAACTCTTCCACCAATTCCTTACTTTTGATTTGAAGCTCGTTGATTCCGAGACCTCTGATTTCACTAATTTTCATCAGATATCTCCCTTGATAAAAACTTTGTCGAAATTGCCAATTTATGCGATGCCAAACGAAATGCTTCTTTAGCCACCTCTTTGGTTACCCCTTCCATTTCGTAGAGGACTGAACCGGGCTTAACAACGGCTACCCATCCTTCCGGCGCTCCCTTGCCTTTTCCCATCCGGGTTTCAGCGGGCTTCTTGGTGATGGATTTGTGCGGAAATACGCGAATCCATATTTTGCCGCCGCGCTTTACATAACGCGTCATTGCAACGCGGGCCGCTTCGATCTGGCGGGCCGAAACCCATCCGCATTCAGCCGCCTGCAAGCCATAATCCCCGAAGGCGATCGTACCGCCTCTGGTCGCTTTTCCTCCCATGCGGCCTTTCTGCAATTTTCTATATTTTACCCGTTTTGGCATTAACATAATTCAAAACTCCCGTTTATCTTCACAGCCGGACCCCTAAGAAATCCTCCGGAACTATGACTGTTTTTCATTCTTCGTGGGCAAAACTTCTCCGTGGAAAATCAAAACTTTTACGCCGATTAAACCGTACGCCGTATGCGCTTCGATGAATCCGTAATCGATGTCGGCCCTCAGGGTATGCAGAGGAACTCTTCCTTCCCGGTACCACTCCGAGCGGGACATTTCGGCGCCGCCCAAGCGCCCGGAACACGTGATCTTAATGCCTTTGGCTCCGAATTTCAGCGCATAACCGACGCACTTCTTCATCGCCCGTCGAAACGCGACACGTCTTTCCAATTGCATAGCGACATTTTCGGCCACCAGTTGGGCATCTGTTTCCGGTTTGCGGACCTCTAAAATATTGATGATGATTTCAGCCTGAGAAAATTTTTCAATTTCCGCTTTCAGCTTTTCTATTTCCGATCCTTTTTTACCGATAATGACGCCCGGCCGCGCCGCATAAATATTCACCTTGGCTTTGTTGGCCGCCCGTTCAATTTCGATATGGGAGATACCGGCATGGTACAGTTTTTTCTTAAGGTACTTGCGGACCTTTAAGTCTTCCAGCAGCATCCCACTGTAATTCTTTTCGGCAAACCATACAGACTGCCACTTTTTGATGTAGCCTAATCGTAATCCTACCGGGTTAACCTTCTGACCCAATATCGTTCCTCCTTACTTTTCATCCACGACAACGGTGATATGAGACGTTCTTTTTCTAATTCCCGCCGCTCTCCCCTGGGCTCTGGCGCGCCAGCGCTTCAAAGCCGGCCCCTGGTCCACAAATATCTCTTTGACGTAAAGCGTGTTTTCATCAATATTGGGATTCTGGGCCGCATTCGCGACCGCCGATTTCAGCACCTTCGCGACAATTCCGGCTGAATACTTCCTGGTATAGCGCAGGATATTGCTGGCTTCCTGCACTCTTTTCCCACGAACCAAGTCAACAACCAACCGGACTTTCTGCGGCGACATCCGAATATATTTTGCAACTGCCTTTGCTTCCATATCTTTTCAACTCCAAACCTGTCCGATTGCGCGGAAATGATTACTTCTTAACCTTTGTTTTCCGGTCGCCGGAATGAGAATAAAAAGTCCTCGTCGGCGCGAACTCGCCCATTTTATGACCGACCATATTCTCGGTTACATAAACCGGGATGAATTTTTTTCCGTTATGGACGGCAAATGTGTAACCGATTAACTCAGGTGTGATGGTTGAACGCCGCGACCAAGTCTTAATTACGTTCTTGCTGCTTTCGGCTTCCATTTTCCGCACCTTGGCCAGCAAACTCTCTTCAATGTAAGGACCTTTTTTGATCGAACGTGCCACGTTATCTTAACCTCTTCTCTTAACGATATATTTATCGGTTCTCTTGTTCTTTCTTGTCTTGTGACCCTTTGTCGGAACACCCCAAGGCGTACACGGATGACGGCCGCCGGATGACTTCCCTTCGCCGCCGCCCATGGGATGATCCACCGGGTTCATGACAACGCCGCGGACATGAGGACTTTTCCCCAGCCAACGGGTGCGTCCGGCTTTGCCGATGCTGATATTTTCATGTTCATTATTGCCGACCTGACCGACCGTCGCCATGCATTCGATGAATACCTTGCGCACTTCACCGGAAGGAAGTCTCACCTGCGCATACGTTCCTTCCTTAGCCATCAGCTGGCCGTACGTTCCCGCAGAACGAATCAGTTGCGCCCCGCGGCCCACTTTAAGCTCCACATTATGAATTAAGGAACCCAACGGGATGTATTTGAGAGGAATGGCGTTGCCCGGTTTGATGTCCGCCTTGGGACCACTCACCAGAACATCGCCGACATTGATCTGCGCCGGCGCTACAATATATCTTTTCTCGCCATCGCGATAATTGAGCAAGGCGATTCTCGCCGACCGGTTCGGATCGTATTCTATCGTCGCTACTTTCGCCGGAATATCCGTCTTATTGCGACAGAAATCAATCATCCGGTATTTGCGTTTGTGGCCGCCGCCGATGTAACGCGCCGTAATCCTGCCGTAACTGTTACGGCCGCCCGTTCTTTTGATCGGCTTCAAAAGGCTTTTTACCGGTTCATCGGACGTGATTTCTGCAAAATCAGAAACGCTCTGAAATCGCCTGCCGGGGGATGTCGGTTTATACTTGATAATGCCCATGTCGTTTAATCCTTAAGTGTTCTATACGCCTTCGGCGACTTCGATACGGCTGCCTTCAGCCAAAGTCACAATCGCCTTTTTCCAGGAACTCTTCTGCCCCATGACCCTGCCCACTCTCTTTTTCTTGCCCAGAACGTGAAAGACATGGACATCCGTAACTTTTACCTTAAATAATTTTTCAACCGCCTGCCTTATTTCGACTTTATTGGCCTTGCGATCGACTTCAAAATAGTATTTATTGCCCGCTTCGCGGTCGATGTTGCTCTTTTCGGTAATTAATATTCGTCTAATAATCTGATGCAGTTCCATTATGCCAGCAATGCCCCCTCAATCTTTTTTATAGAGGGTTCAAGAAGGACCAGATGTTCATAATTCAAAATATCATAAACATTGATGCCCTCCGACCGAATCATTTTAACATTTTTCAAGTTTCTCGATGATTTCATCAGAACAGCGTCGTCCTGATCGATAACGAAAAGCGTTTTCTTGAGGCCGAAGAGGTCCACCACTTTCTGAAAAGCTTTCGTGCTGATTGTTTCCATCGGGAAATTCCTCAGAACCGTCATCTTCTCTTCTTTCACTTTCATACTGAGGACGGAGATCAGCGCCTTCTTCCGCACTTTTTTCGGAACGCTGTATGAGTAATCCCGCGGCTGAGGCCCGAACACAATGCCGCCGCCTCTCCAGATGGGTGATCGCGAAGTTCCGGCGCGGGCGCGGCCGGTTCCCTTTTGACGCCAGGGTTTCTTCCCGCCGCCGCTGACATCGTTTCTTCCCTTGGTTGCCGATGTTCCCGAGCGGCGCGACGCCAGCTGCATCTTGACCACGTCGTGGATCGTTGCTTCGTTGATCTCCGCGCCGAATACGGCATCGTTCAACTCAACCTCGGCAACCTTCTTCTTTTCAATATCAAAAACATCTGCTACTGCCATGTCTATAACTCCACTGCTTTACGCAATTTTTTTCCGGGCCTGCTTAATGATGACATAGCCATTTTTGCCGCCCGGAATGGAACCTTTTAACAGTAATAAATTTCGATCAGGACGCACTTGCCAGATCTGAAGATTCTGAACGGTTTTCCGAACATCTCCCATATGACCGCCCATTTTCGTTCCTTTGAACACGCGGGCCGGATCAGCGCTGGCGCCAATGGACCCCGGAGCTCTGTGGAACATGGAACCGTGTGTTGCCCGGCCGCCGCCAAAACCATGTCTTTTCACCACTCCCTGAAAACCTTTACCCTTCGATGTTCCGACCACATCAACGTAGTCACCCGCCTGAAAAATATCAGATGCAATTTCCTGTCCGGCTTCGTAGGTACCGGCTTCGCCCGGAAATTCCTTCAGGATGCGGAAAAATCCTTTGTTTGCTTTATTAAAATGACCCTGCAGCGGTTTCGTCACGTTCTTCTGCTTGACACGGCCGTACCCGATCTGAATGGCATCATAGCCATCCTTTTCCTTTGTCTTCACCTGGACGACAATGGACGGTTCAACTTCAATGGCTGTAACGCCGACTGCGGCTCCATCCTCGGCAAATACCTGCGTCATCCCTAATTTTTTTCCAATGATTCCCTTGTTCATCATCATCCAACTTTTATATAAATAAAGCCACGATATTCAACATTCCGGAAACTGGCGGCACCTCAACCACTTTCCACCGTCGTTACTCTTCCGCCTACGCTTTAATCTCTACATCCACGCCCGCCGACAGATCCAGCTTCATCAACGCATCAACGGTCGCCTGCGTCGGCTCGACAATATCAATCAATCTCTTGTGTGTACGAATTTCGAACTGCTCCCGGGATTTCTTATCCACGTGCGGTGAACGATTGACACAGTACTTATTGATTTCCGTAGGAAGAGGTATGGGACCGGCGACGCGTGCGCCGGTCCTTTTGGCAGTCTCCACGATTTCTTCAACAGAACGATCCAGCAGTTTATAATCGTAAGCTTTGAGACGAATTCTTATCTTTTGTTCTTTCATCGATCGGATAACCTATTTCCCGTTTCTATTCAATAACCTTGCTTACGACACCTGCACCGACCGTACGGCCGCCTTCACGGATTGCGAATCTCAACTGCTCTTCCATGGCGATGGGCATAATCAGTTCGACGTTCATCTTTACGTTATCACCGGGCATGACCATTTCCACACCCTCGGGCAGCGTTGCAACACCCGTGACATCCGTCGTCCGGAAGTAAAACTGAGGACGGTACCCGGAGAAGAACGGCGTATGACGGCCGCCTTCTTCTTTCGTCAGAACGTAAACGGCAGCTTCGAATTTTGTATGCGGGGTAATGGAACCGGGTTTGGCAACGACCTGGCCCCTTTCCACTTCCTCGCGTTTGATGCCGCGAATCAGCAATCCGACGTCATCTCCGGCGCGGCCTTCATCGAGGGTCTTACGGAACATTTCAACGCCCGTGACAACGGTCTTAATGGTCGGGCGAATCCCGATGATTTCGACTTCTTCACCGACTTTGACGATGCCGCGGTCAACTCTTCCGGTCACAACCGTACCGCGTCCGGAGATCGTGAAAACGTCGCCGACCGGCATCAGGAAAGGTTTGTCCGTATCGCGCTTCGGTTCGGGAATATAGTTATCAACGGCATCCATGAGTTCCCAGATGCATTTCACGTCGGGGGAATTCGTATCTTCGGCTTCCAGAGCTTTGAGCGCCGAACCGCGGATAATGGGAATGTCGTCACCCGGAAATTCATACTGGCTCAGAAGTTCTCTTAATTCCAGTTCGACAAGGTCCAACAGCTCGGGGTCATCAACCAAATCAACCTTATTGAGGAAAACGACAACGTAAGGGACCTGTACCTGACGGGCAAGGAGGATATGCTCGCGTGTCTGCGGCATCGGACCATCGGAGGCGGCCACAACCAGAATCGTTCCGTCCATATGCGCAGCGCCGGAAATCATGTTCTTGATATAGTCGGCATGCCCCGGGCAATCGACATGGGCGTAATGTCTTTTTTCCGTCTCGTATTCCACGTGAGAGATATTGATCGTAACACCGCGTTCCTTTTCCTCCGGGGCGTTATCAATCGAATCGAAAGGCCGGAATTCCGCAAAACCCTTTTTGGCCAGATGCTTGGTAATTGCGGCCGTTAAAGTGGTCTTGCCGTGATCCACGTGACCGATTGTTCCTATATTTAAATGCGGCTTAGTCCTTTCAAATTTTTTCTTTGCCATCTCACCTTTCCTCCTTAACTTTGAATGGTTGTTTTCCTTGTCGTTTAGTATTCAATCTTTTAAAATTTATAATGCGCAAAGGCCTTGTTCGCCTCGGCCATTTTATGCACTGCTTCTCTTTTCTTGATTGCGCCGCCTCTGTTGTTTGCCGCATCGATGAGTTCCGCCGCCAGTTTTTCGCGCATCGTCTTTTCGGTGCGCTCCTGGGCATTGGAGATCAGCCAGCGGATGGCCAGAGCCGTACGTCTGGCCGGGACGACTTCCGTCGGGACCTGATAGGTGGAACCGCCGACACGACGGGATTTGACTTCAATCATCGGCTTCACGTTATTGACTGCTTTTTCGAAGAATTCAACGGGCTGCTCCTTGACCCGCTTCTCAATAATATCGAAAGCGCCGTACAAAATGCTTTCGGCAACACTCTTCTTGCCTCTCTTAAGCAAAGAGTTCACAAACTTGGCAACGAGCTTATTGTTAAATTTGGGGTCCGGTAAAATATCCCTTTTTTCAATTTCGCGTCTTCTTGGCATTTTCTAGTCCTTCGTTTAGCTGGGTTTTTTAGCGCCGTATTTTGAGCGACTCTTTTTGCGGTCAGCGACACCGACGGCATCCAGCGTTCCTCTGACGATATGATACCTTACACCGGGCAAATCTTTTACTCTGCCCCCGCGAACAAGTACGACCGAATGCTCCTGCAGGTTATGACCGATACCGGGGATGTAGGATGACACTTCATATCCACTCGTGAGACGAACTCTGGCCACTTTACGCAAAGCCGAATTCGGCTTTTTGGGTGTCGTCGTATAAACCCTCACACACACACCGCGTCGCTGCGGAGAACCGGCCAAAGCCGGAGCGTTGGTTTTTCTCTTAATTTTGGTTCTGCCTTTGCGAACCAGTTGACTAATTGTCGGCATTTTTCCTCCCGAACTCTTTTCTGCAAATTTGCGGGCAGCAGCAAATCTGCGGTAACTATCAATTCAAGCTGTTCCTGTCAAGATATTTCTTCCTTATTTTTATCTATTCTGCAGCCACTTCTGCCTCTTCATCTTCAACCTTGATGCCCAGTTTGCGGTACATCACAAGACCCGTGCCTGCCGGGATTAAACGCCCCATAATAACGTTCTCTTTGAGACCGCGCAGGTAATCGGTTTTGCCGGAAAGCGATGCTTCCGTCAGCACTCGGGTAGTTTCCTGGAAGGAGGCCGCCGATATGAAACTCTGTGTACTGAGCGATGCCTTCGTGATTCCCAGAAGCAAAGGATCACCAATGGCGGGTCGTCCGCCTTGAGCGATTACCTTATCGTTCTCTTCCTGGAATCGGTAACGTTCCACCTGCTCATCGGCGATAAATGCGGTATCCCCTGGATCGGTTATCCGGACACGACGCAACATCTGGCGGACAATAACTTCCATGTGCTTATCATTAATTTTAACACCCTGCAAACGATAAACTTCCTGAACTTCATCCACGAGGTAGCGGGCCAGTTCTTTTTCGCCCTTAATCGCCAGCAGATCATGCGGATTGTTGACGCCGTCCATCAGAGCGTCGCCGGGCGTCACCCGGTCCCCCTCCTGGACGCTGATGTGTTTCCCTTTGGGAATCAGGTATTCCTTTTCTTCACCGACTTCCGGGGTCACAATGATTTTGCGCTTCCCCTTGGCGTCTTTGCCGAAAGCGACAACGCCGTCGATTTCGCTGATGACGGCAAAATCTTTGGGTTTGCGCGCCTCAAACAATTCCGCAACTCTCGGCAAACCGCCTGTAATATCTTTTGTTTTAGTCGTTTCACGGGGAATCTTCGCCAAAATATCACCGGCCCGCACCTGATCCCCTTCGGAAACAACGATATTGACGCCGACGGAGAGGAAATAGCGGGCCACGGAATTCGTGCTGACCAGTTTAGCGGTTTTTCCCTTGCTGTCCTTAATGGAAACGCGCGGCCTTAAGTCGCCGCCTTTGAATTCAACGATAACTTTACGGGACAGGCCGGTGACTTCGTCGACCTGCTCCTGCATGGTTTTGCCTTCAATGACATCCCCGTATTTGATCGTTCCGTCCACTTCGGCAAGAATTGGAATGGAGAACGGATCCCATTCGGCAATCAGCTGTCCGCGCTTCACGGCGCTGTTGTCACTGACTTTGAGATGAGCCCCATAGGGTACGGTGTACTTACCGCGGCTGCGGTTTTGTTCATCGAGAACGTGCACTTCGCCGTGACGGTTCATGACCACGTAATCATTTTCACGGGTTTTCGCCGTATTCAAGTTGACAAATTTGACCAGCCCGTCGTGACGCGCTTCGAGCGTGGACTGCTCATTAAATTTCGCCGTACCACCGATGTGGAATGTTCTCATGGTCAACTGCGTACCCGGTTCACCAATGGACTGAGCGGCGACAATTCCAACCGCTTCGCCGATGTTCACGATATGCCCGTGGGCCAAATCGCGGCCATAGCACATGGCGCAAACGCCGTGTTTGGCGCGGCAGGTCAAAACGGAACGGATATTCACGCGCTCAATACCCGCGCGATCGATTTTTTCAGCCAGGGATTCATCAATCGCCTCGTTGGCTTTGACGATCACTTCATCCGTAAAGGGATCCCTGATTTCCTGCAAAGCGACGCGGCCCAGGACGCGTTCTCCGGCGGTTTCAATCATTTCACCGCCTTCCATCAGCGCCGACACATAGAGTCCATCGACGGTTTCGCAATCCTGTTCCGTAATAATGCAGTCCTGTGCCACATCGACGAGCCGGCGGGTCAGATAGCCGGAGTTGGCTGTCTTCAGAGCCGTATCGGCGAGTCCCTTGCGCGCACCGTGCGTAGAGATAAAATACTGGAGCACCGTCAGGCCTTCACGGAAATTCGCCGTAATCGGTGTCTCGATGATTTCTCCGGAGGGCTTGGCCATCAGACCCCGCATACCGGCCAATTGCCGAAGCTGAACGCCGGAACCACGGGCGCCGGAATCAGCCATCATATATATCGGGTTGAAACTCTCGATTTTGCGCTTCTTCCCATCAAAGCCGGCAACGTCCTCCGTGCTGATACCGGTCAACATTTCCGAAGCGATTTTCTCAGTCGCCTGCGCCCAGATGTCGATTACTTTGTTGTATCGTTCACCGTCGGTAATCAGACCGTCCATGTACTGTTTCTGGATCTTCAATACGTCTTTATCGGCTTGCGCTACGATGTTCTTCTTGTTTTCGGGAATGATCATGTTCCCGACCGCAAAGGACAAACCGGAAATCGTGGCATATTTAAATCCGAGATCTTTGAGGCGGTCGGCCAGCAAAACCGTCGTTTTATCTCCGCAGAGTCGATAGCAATGGTCGATGAGGTTCGCCAGCTCCTTTTTATTCATCAGCTTGTTGATCGCGTCAAAATCAATTTCCTCGGGAATGATTTCGAAGAGGATAACGCGCCCCGCAGTCGTTTCCTTCAATTCTCCGTTGATGCGGACCTTAATTCTGGCGTGCAGATCGATGGCCCCGGCGTCAACGGCCGACCGGACTTCTTCGGGACCGGAAAAAATCATCCCTTCGCCTTTTACATCCTTCTTGGCCCGCGTCATGTAATAAATGCCCAGGACGATATCTTGGCTGGGAATAATAATCGGTTTACCATTGGCCGGCGACAGGATATTGTTCGTGGACATCATGAGCACGCGTGCTTCCGTTTGCGCTTCCACAGACAAAGGAACATGCACGGCCATCTGGTCGCCGTCGAAGTCCGCGTTAAAAGCGGTGCACACCAACGGATGCAGGCGAATGGCTTTCCCTTCAATGAGTATCGGCTCGAAGGCCTGCATACCCAGACGGTGCAGCGTCGGAGCGCGGTTGAGAATCACCGGGTATTCGCGAACCACTTCATCCACGGCATCCCATACTTCAGCCGTCTCTCTTTCCACCATTTTCTTGGCGCTTTTGACGGTCGTCACATAGCCTTTTTCCAGCAGGCGGTTATAGACGAATGGTTTGAACAGTTCGAGCGCCATTTTCTTCGGCAAACCGCACTGATGAAGTCTTAAATCGGGCCCGACGGTGATAACCGAACGGCCGGAATAATCGACGCGTTTGCCCAGCAGATTCTGGCGAAAACGTCCCTGCTTGCCTTTGAGCATATCCGAGAGCGATCTAAGCGGCCGCTTGTTGGTCCCCGTAATCGCCCGGCCGCGACGGCCGTTATCAAACAGAACGTCCACGGCTTCCTGGAGCATGCGTTTTTCGTTGCGGATGATGATTTCCGGCGCATTGAGCTCCTGCAAACGTTTCAACCGGTTGTTTCTATTGATGACGCGCCGGTACAAATCATTAAGATCGGACGTTGCAAACCGTCCGCCGTCCAGCGGAACCAAGGGCCGCAGATCGGGCGGAATAACCGGCAGAACCGTCAAGACCATCCATTCCGGCTTGTTTCCCGACTTGCGCAATGCTTCAACCACTTTGAGCCGTTTGACGATCTTCTTCTTTTTGGTGTCGGAAATGGATGTAACCACTTCTGCACGAAGTTCTTCGTAGAGTTTTTCCAGATCGATTTCTTCGAGGAGCTGGCGGACAGCTTCTGCGCCGATACCCGCTACGAATCCCGTTTCTCCATATTGATCTTTTGCTTCAATATATTCTTCATCAGTGAGAAGCTCTTTCTTTTTGAGCGGCGTATCTTTTGGATCCAGGACAATCCAGGACTCAAAATAAAGAACCTTTTCCAGTTCTTTGAGCGTCAGATCCATCACATTGCCGATGCGGCTGGGCAGACTCTTCAGAAACCAGATATGCGCTACAGGCGTCGCCAGGGTAATGTGTCCCATCCGCTCCCGGCGGACTTTGGATTGAATAACTTCGACACCGCACTTTTCGCACACCACTCCGCGGTGCTTCATCCGTTTGTAGCGGCCGCAAAGACATTCATAGTCCTTCACCGGCCCGAATATTTTTGCGCAGAACAGACCGTCGCGCTCCGGCTTGAATGTCCGGTAATTGATCGTCTCAGGCTTTTTGACTTCGCCGTTGGACCAGGAAAGAATCTTTTCCGGCGAGGCGATCGAAATCTTCATTGCATTGAATCTGATCGGATTTTTTGGTTTTTCAAAATAACTGAAAACGTCTTCCACAGATTATTCTCCTACTATTTAAAAGCTTTTGTGAAATCCGGAAGATTACTCTTCCTCAACCAATTCCACATCTAACCCGAGGCTCTGGAGTTCCTTCACCAAAACATTAAAGGATTCCGGCAGACCCGGCTCGAATGTATGTTCACCCTTGACGATGGATTCGTAAATTCTCGTCCGGCCGGCAACATCGTCTGATTTGACGGTCAAAAATTCCTGCAGGGTATACGAAGCGCCATAGGCTTCCATGGCCCAGACTTCCATTTCACCAAGTCTCTGACCGCCGAATTGCGCCTTGCCGCCCAGCGGCTGCTGCGTAACGAGTGAATAAGGTCCGATCGAACGGGCATGAATCTTATTATCAACCAGATGATGCAGTTTCAGCATGTAAATGATCCCGACGGTCACTTCCTGATCAAACGGCTCTCCGGTGCGTCCGTCAAAAAGCACCGACTGCCCGGTCTCCGGCAAACCAGCCGTATCCAGCAGCTTGCGAATTTGGTATTCGGGGCAACCGTCGAAAACGGGGCTGGCAACCAGCATACCTTTTTTCAGCCGGCCGACAAATCGCTTGACGTCTTCAGCCGATGCATTCTCCAGGAATTCGTCAAAATCAGGAGTCGAGTAGGTTCTTTTCAACTCGGCTTTGATCTGATTCAGGTTGTTGTTCTTCTCCAGCAATTCATTCAGGCCTTCGCCGATCGATTTCGCCGCCCACCCCAGGTGGGTTTCCAGAATCTGGCCGACATTCATACGGGAGGGAACGCCGAGGGGATTGAGAATGATGTCCACTGTCGAACCATCCGCAAAATAAGGCATGTCTTCTTCGGGCAGAATCCTGGACAAAACGCCCTTATTTCCGTGACGACCGGCCATCTTGTCGCCGACCGACAATTTCCTCTTAATCGCGATATAGACCTTGACCATTTTGATGACGCCGGGAGGCAACTCGTCGCTGGCCTTAATTTTATCCAGCTTTTCCTCAAAATGTGCTTTTACGAAATCGACTTTTCTCTCCATAACGGCCAGAAGATTGGTGAGCTTTTCTTCGGAACCGTCGTTTTCGGCAAGCGTAATTTCTTTCCAGTAGGTAAAAGGAATGTCCAGCCAGATTTCCTTGGTGATTTTATCACCCTTTTTCAGAATGGTTTTCTTTTTCGCATCGACAATCTTGCCGGCGGCTGTTTTGCCGATCACCAGCTTGGCGATATCTTTCTTGATGGATTCTGCCAGAATGCGGATTTCGTCATCCCGGTCTTTCGTCAGCTGCGAAATGGCGTCTTCTTCGATGGACTGAGAACGCAGATCCTTGTCGGCTCCCTTGCGCGTAAAAATCTTGGCGTCGATCACCGTGCCTTCGACACCCGGCGGGACACGCAAAGAAGTGTCTCGTACGTCGCTGGCCTTTTCACCGAAAATGGCGCGCAACAGTTTTTCTTCGGCGGAGAGCTGTGTTTCTCCCTTGGGCGTGATTTTACCGACGAGAATATCGCCGGGTTTCACGGAGACGCCGATACGGATAATTCCGCTTTCGTCGAGATTGCGGAGTGCTTCCTCTCCGACATTCGGAATATCTCTCGTTATTTCTTCCTTGCCCAGCTTCGTATCGCGGGCCATGGTTTCGAATTCTTCGATATGAATGGATGTATAAATATCTTCCTTGACGATTCTTTCACTGACCAGAATCGAGTCTTCGTAGTTGTAACCGCCCCAGGACATGAACGCAACCATCACGTTGCGGCCCAAGGCCAGTTCACCGTTATCCGTTGCCGGACCGTCAGCCAGAATATCTCTTTTGTGAACCCGATCGCCCACGGCGACAATGGGTTTCTGGTTAAAGCACGTGTCCTGGTTGGAGCGCTGATATTTGGACAGTGTATAAATATCCACACCGGTGTCCAGGCCATCCTCTTCCGGTTTGTCGGCACGAATGACAATGCGCGAGGCATCAACGCTTTCAACAACGCCCGGACGCCTGGCCACCACAACGGCTCCGGAATCGCGGGCGACGACGGCTTCCATGCCCGTGCCGACCACCGGCACCTCGGGACACATCAGCGGCACAGCCTGGCGCTGCATATTGGACCCCATCAGCGCGCGGTTGGCATCGTCATGCTCCAGAAACGGAATCAAAGCGGCCGCCACGGAAACAAGCTGATTGGGAGCAACATCCATCATCTTGATCTCTTCCGGCAGCACCGAAATAAAATCGCCGCCTTTTCTCACGGAAATGAGTTCTTCTTCAAATTTGCCTTTTTTATCGAGCGGCCGGTCGGCAGGTGCAATAATCTGGTTTTCTTCTTCGATCGCCGTCATGAACTTTACGTTATCAAGAACTTTGCCGTTATCAACAAGACGGTACGGCGTCTCGATAAATCCGAATTCGTTGACACGGGCGTAAGTGCTGAGCGACACGATCAAGCCGATGTTCGGACCTTCCGGCGTTTCCACCGGACAGATGCGGCCGTAATGCGTCGGATGAACGTCGCGGACTTCAAATCCGGCGCGTTCCCGCGTCAAACCGCCGGGCCCCAATGCGGACAAGCGGCGTTTGTGTGTGATTTCCGACAGAGGGTTGGTCTGGTCCATGAACTGGGACAATTGGCTCGACCCGAAAAATTCATTAACGACTGCCGAAACCGGTTTGGCGTTGATGAGGTCATGCGGCATCATGGTTTCGATGTCCTGCAGGCTCATTTTTTCTTTAATGGCCCGCTCCATGCGCACCAGGCCGATACGGTACTGATTTTCAATCAGCTCACCGACGGAGCGCACGCGGCGGTTCCCCAGATGATCGATATCATCGACGCTGCATTCACCCACACCATTTTTCAGATCGATAAGATACTTGACGGATGCCAGAATATCCTCGTTACGCAGCACCGTCAAATCGGTCGGCACATTAAGACGCAGCTTATAGTTCATTTTGGCGCGGCCGACATCCGACAAATCGTAAGTTTCCTGCTCAAAGAAGAGGCTGTTGAAAAATTTCGCCGCTGTTTCCGGCGTAGGAGGATTGCTGGGCCGAAGTCTGCGGTAAATCTCCATGATGGCGTCTTCCGCGCTGTCAATCCGATCCATGAGCAGCGTATCGCGGATCGAAGCGTTGTCGAGATCTTCGTCAATGTGAATGAACTTCAATTCCCGGACGCCCTTCTCCTGCGCGATCTCGAGCCCGTTCAGCGGCAGCTCTTCGTTGCAGCGGAAAAGAATCTCTCCCGTCGCGGGATCATGAACATCCGATGAAAGAATTTTTCCGGTTAAATCCGCTTCTTTGATGGATACGCGCTTAATCCCGGCATCCATGACTTTCTTGAGCAGAGGCTTGGTGAGCTTCCGGCCTTTCTTCACAATGACTTCGTCGCTCTTCGGATCTTTGATATCCTCCGGCGCCTTTTGGCCGGCGAGCGATTCATCAACGGCGAAATAAATTTTTTCGCCTTCAATCGTAATTCTTTCAATGCTGTAAAAATAGTTTAAAATAAACTCCGTCGAATTGCCCATGGCCTTGAGCAGAATCGTAACGGGCATTTTCCGGCGCCTGTCGATCCTGACATAGAGCAGATCTTTGGAATCAAATTCCAGATCCAGCCACGAACCCCGAATGGGAATAACTCTCGCCGAGTAAATCAACTTACCCGAGGCAACGGTCTTCCCCTTATCATGATCAAAAAAGATACCAGGCGACCGGTGCAGCTGGCTGACAATGACCCGTTCCGATCCATTAACGATAAACGTGCCGTTTTCCGTCATCAGCGGAATTTCACCGAAGTAAATTTCCTGTTCTTTAATATCACGGATCGGCTTGGTCTCGGCCGCTTCGCGATTGATCTTGCCGTCGGCGAGACGATCCGTATCAAACACGACCAGCCGGACCACAATTTTCAAAGGAGCGGCATACGTCATGCCTTTCTGAATACACTCCTTCATATCATACCGTACATCACCGATCTTGTAGCTGACAAACTCCAGGGAGCATTTCCCGCTGAAATCCGAAATCGGGAATACGCTCTTGAAAGCACCCTGCAAGCCGATGTTGCGCCTTTTCGCCAGCGGCACATCGGCTTGCAGGAACTTTTCATAAGATCGCGTCTGAATCTCGATCAGATTAGGAATATCCTGTATTTGCTTTACAC
>SBEK01000056.1 GCA_009668925.1 Deltaproteobacteria bacterium | reverse complement strand
CCTGCGACAGCTTGTCCTTGTACTGAACGCCGAGCTCCGTGATCGTCCACTGAACCGTCGCATTGGAATTGTCCGCCACCAGCTTGGCCAGTTCAACATGGTTCAAATTCAGCCCGGCCGTCAGCATGTCCTTGAGAAGCAAGGCCGGGGAATCCTCAATGCCCTGTTCCTTTTCCTTGGGCGATCCGGCTGCGGAGACGACGCCGCCGTTGATGATGGAATTGCCGCCCGGGGTACGCATTTTTTCAAAAACGACCACGGATGCGCCCGCCTTCTTGGCCTCATACGCGGCGGCCAAACCGGCAAACCCGCTGCCGATAATGACGACATCATAGGTTTCATCCCATTTTTTGGGGATGGCGGCCGCTTCTGCCTTCCAGGGGGTTACGGCCAGACCGCTGGCGGCCAGTCCGGCGACCGCCGCGGTGCCGCCTGCTGTTTTCAAAAAATTTCTTCTGGTTAACGACTTGGATTGATTTCTTTCTTCCGACATGATTTTTGCCTCCTAAATTCTTGGTGGTGGTTGAGTTGAATAATATACATTCGCCACGATTTTAAACGTAACGGACGAAACCGCGATCCTGGAGCTAAGGACCAAAGGATCGTCCGTAATGTCTGCAGTTCGCCGATACGTCCGTGAAAAATAAACCGGCGCTCGGGTCGAGCGGGAAAATGGATTCGCTGGTGCGGGCTGATGAGTTTCTGTTTCGAAATGGGTATGAGCATTAAGGCATTTTTTTTTTAAGCTACCACACTATGAGAATTATGACAACCCCGGCGGCAGGCAAGGTTAAGAAACAAACGCTTGCGTTTTGCACCCGTCGCACGTAACCTCGGTGCGGGGCGCACGATGGGGCGCCGTGATGAAAAAGCGGCATTGCCGCCGCTACCCGATGGCGTTTAAGGAAACATGGATATGGAATACCGCACCGAAGAAAATGTTCTTGTTGATCCTGAAGATGCATCCATCCGGGTGCCGGCTCGGCCCGCGCCCTGGACCCTTACGGGACGGGGGTTTATGGTTCTTTATAAATTCAGCCGGGAGTTTCTCCGGCATCAGGCGTTCCTCCCTCCGGATGAGGGAATCACGCCCGCCGGAGGCCTGGGCGCACTGATGATTATTGATTATACCGCTTCCGACGCCGGGCCGTATTCCGAGCTGCTCTTTATCCCGGGAAAAGTTCATGCGGGCGGCGGACGCTGGCACCGAATCACCAAAATCTATGTCTCCACAATGGTCAGCGTTTTGAACGGGCGGAGGAACTGGGGAATTCCCAAGGAACCGGCCCGGTTTCATTTTTCAAGAAGAGACAACCTGGAACGAATTGAAGTCGTAAGCGACGCGGGAACTTTTTTCCAAACCGAAATCAAAATCGCCGGACCACACTTTCCCGTGAGCACCAAGCTTCTGCCTTTCCCGCTCATGCAGGGAAAACCGGGCGCCTGGCTGCAAACCACCTTCAGCGGCCGGGGATGGGGGCGTCTGGCGTTCATCCGGTCGATTGAATCCCATCAGCAATATTTTCCCGATCTGGCCGGAACGAAGCCCCTTGTGGCGATCTCAATCGATCCGTTCCATATCACCTTCCCCCCCGCGAAGAAGATCGGCGCTCCATAGCCGGGGCGTCCCGGGCGTCTAGCGGCAGTAGGTCCGGCCGTCGCCATCAACGGCTGCGGTGTCCGCGCCTCTCTCAATCAGCGTTTCCAGGCACTTCTGCGATTTGACGCAGAAGAGCGGCGTTTTGCCCTCCTGGTCCCGGGCATTGACATCCGCTCCGCGGTCAATCATGACGGCCAGCGTGTCGATGCGGGCAAAGAAGAGCGGGGTTTGCTGCTTGTTGTCGCGGGCATTCACGTCGGCGCCGCTCTCGATCATCATCTCCGTAATTCTGGTGATTTGTCCGGGCGTGGATCTGTCTCCGACGATGGTATTGACGAGGTGCAGCGGCGTCTTGCCGTCATTGTCGCGGGCATTTACGTCGGCCCCGTGTTTCAGAAGAAACTCGACCGCCTTCATGTTGCCTAAGCCGGCCGCCGCGGCCAGAGGCGTCCGCCCCTTCGCGTCGGCGGCATTCACATCCGCACCGTTGGCAACAAGCATTTCGGCAATGGATCTTTCAATCTGCGGAAGGTCGACTTCGCGGTTAATGTGCTTGATATAAATGGGACCGCTCACCGAAAAAAACTCATGCAGCGGCGTCTTGCCGTTTTTGTCCCGGGCGTTAGCCAAGGCGCCGTGATCGAGCAGAAACGCGACGGTCTTGACATCGCCCAATTTTACCGCATCACTCAAGGGCGTATTTCCATAATTGTCGGCCGCGTTCACGTCCCCTCCCCCGGCCAAAAGAAGAGCAACGCCGTCATGCGCCAGAGCCTTCTCGGAATCCGCAAGCTTCACCAATTCGGCCACCAGGCTGTGGAGCAGCGTTCTTCCCTCCTTGTCGCGGGCGGTTAAGCCGGCGCCTGGCTTGGCGAGCAGACGCCGAACTTCCGCGCTGTTCCCCGACCGGACGGCCGCAATGAGCGAAAGCCTCGTATCGCCCTCATTCTTTTCTTCCTTCCCCGCTCTGCCCAGAGCGGAATCAATCACTTTTGAGACAAACTTGAACATCTGCTGCACCAAACCTCCTTTGATTCTGATTTCACGATCCCTTTTGCCGGCTCCCATCCTCCGGCAGCATCCGTCTTATCTTCAATATTTGCATAATGCAAATCATCCCTGCAGAATGCAAATGCTTCGCTTTTCTCCATTAATCCAGGCTGACGGCGCCACTTTTTAATTTCCGATAAAGCGTCGATGGATTGATGCCGAGCGATTTTGCGGCCTTGACTACGCTTCCCGTCGCCTTGTAAGCCTGCCGGATAATGTTGGCCTCGGCTTCCTTAAGCGAAGACGGCACCAATCGCAAAGGGGGGTCGGGGACCCCGGCATCGCCCGGCGTGCTGCTTTTGTGAGGATTGATATTGAGGATGGATTCCAGATCGTCCTCATCCAATTCCTGAGAGGCATACACAATGGCCATCCGCTCGATGACATTCTTCAGCTCCCGGACGTTTCCCGGCCATTCATGGGCGGAAAGCCTGTTCATCAGCTTGGCCGGAATCCTGATGTCCGTATTATACCGGGCGTTGAAGATCTGCATGAAATGCCTGATGAGCGGCAGAATATCCTCTTTTCGGTCGCGCAGCGGCGGAATAAAAATCGGGATCACCGCGATCCGGTAAAAGAGGTCCTGGCGGAAGTGCCGGCTGTTCATCAGCTGGTCCACGGTGAGGTTGGTGGCGCACAGAATGCGGACATCCACCGCCTGCGTCTTCACGCCGCCGATCTTCTGGAACTTGCCTTCCTGAAGAAACCGCAGCAGTTTGCTCTGCATTTTCATGGGCAGTTCGCCGATTTCATCCAGAAACAGCGTCCCTCCCCGGGCCTCTTCCAGAAGCCCCGGCTTGCCGCTTTTCTTCGCGCCGGTAAAGGATCCTTCCTCATAGCCGAACAGTTCCGCTTCCAGAAGTTCTTCGGGGATGGAGGCGCAGTTGATGGCGACAAAGGGTTTATCGCTGCGCAGGCCGGCTCGGTGAATAAAATCGGCCACGATTTCTTTGCCGACGCCCGTTTCGCCCCAGATGAGAACCGGGGACGAGGTGGCGGCCGCTTTCCACGCCAATCGGATGACCTGCTGCATGACGGCGCTGGCGTAAATGATTTCCACCCGGCCGGTTTCGCCGATCATCTTCAGGTTTCGGCCCTCGTACTGGGAGATGAGCGTTTCGGTGATCTTGAGTTTCTTCTCCAGCGAAACGAGCTTGGTCATGTCCCGGCCGGTCCCGACGACCACAGCCAGTTCTCCGCGTTCGTCGAAAACCGGAATATACGTCCAGGTGGCCGTCTGCCCCGTTTCATAGGTGATGTTCATATCGATCTTTTTTTTGATTTCCAGGCACTTCAGCGCGGCGGATTCTCGGAGCAGACCGCTCGCCACGATATCCTTCAGGTTCATTCCGACCAGCGACCGTCCCATCAGGTCGGTGAGCCTGCTCAGATTGTCGTTGTACCCCAGGATGATGCCGTCGCGGTCGACGATGATAATCGCCTCGTCGATGCAATTGAGCAGAGCATTGATGTCTTTCGTCAGATATTTCCGGATCGGATCCACTTTCGCTCCTTTGGACATTTTTCTATAAGCGGCTCTTTTGCATTATGCAACACATTTCCCGGCAAAAAATGCGGCATCCGGAAAGGACATAGTCATTCCAAATGGTTATGATTTGGCATGCAACCTGCTACCATTCACCGGGAATACCCGGCAACCATCATTCATCCGCAAAGGAGAAAACTTATGTCCAATGAAAAGCCCTGGTTGAAGTTTTACAAGAATGTTCCCGAGACGATCGACTATCCCCGCGTGACCATGTATGAAGCCCTGATGCAGACGGTCGAAAAGAACCCGGGCCGCATCGCGTACGATTTTTTCGACTGCACGTCCACCTACCGCCGGTTTGCCCGGGACATCGATCGTTGCGCCAACGCGCTGGCGTCGCTCGGCCTGACCAAGGGAGACCGCATCACGATCTCCATGCCGACGTGCCCCCAGGGCGTCATTTGCTTTTATGCCGCAAACAAATTGGGCGTGGTAGCCAGCATGATCCATCCCCTCTCCACGCCCGCCGAAATCGCCTATTACCTGAACCTAAGCAATAGCCGGGTCGCCCTCACGCTGGACCTGTTTCATGACAGCTTCAAGAATCTTCCGGAAAAGACGCCGCTCGAACTGCTCATCCTCACCGAAATCTTCGACCAGATCACCCCAGACGAGCCCATGGCGGAAAAGCCCGCGCCGGCCTCGCGACCGGCCGTGAGGTGGTGGAAGGAGCTGATGACCACCCCGCACGCCTTGGCGCCGAAGGCCGACATGAACACGGATGAGCTGGCCGTCATCCTGTACAGCGGCGGCACGACGGGCTTCCCGAAAGGGATCATGCTCTCCAACTACAATTTCATCAGCGAGGGATTGATGGTCGCCAACTGGGGCGGCGGCGAATTCATGGAGGAGAATTCTTCCATCCTCGCCATCCTGCCCATCTTCCATGGCTTCGGCCTGGGCGTCTGCTGCAACGCGGCCTTCATGGGCGGCGGCAAGAGCATCCTCGTGCCGCAGTTCACGCCGGAAATCGTGGCTGATCTGATCCGGAAGAAGCGCCCCAGCATCATCGTCGGCGTTCCGACGCTCTATGACGCCCTTTCCAAAAATGAAGTCTTCCAGACCACGGACCTGAGCTGCCTCAAAAATACATCGTCAGGCGCCGATTCGCTGCCGCGGACCGTCAAGGAGCGGTTCGAGGAGATCGTCACGAGGCAGCAGGGTAGCGTCCAGCTGGTCGAGGGATACGGCCTGACCGAGGCCGTCACGGCCATCATGTCCACGCCGGTTGACGGCTACCGCGAAGGCAGCGTGGGCATTCCCTTCCCCGATATGCTGGCCAAGGTGGTCGGAATCGGTACAACCGACGAAGTTCCGATCGGTCAGGAGGGAGAACTCTGCGTCTCCGGACCCGCCGTGATGATGGGCTACCTGGAGCAGCCGGAGGAAACCGCCGAGGTCCTCCGGACGCATGCCGACGGACGGATCTGGCTCCACACGGGGGATATTTTCACCCAGGACGCGGACGGGTATTTCTACTATAAACTGCGCCTTAAGCGCATGATCAAGTCTTCGGGAATGAACGTCTATCCCGTTCAGGTCGAGGCCGTTCTGGACAAACATCCGGATGTGGCGGCCGTCTGCGTGATCGGCGTGCCGGATGAGGCCCAGGTCGAAAAGGTCAAAGCCTTCGTGGTTCTCAAGGACGCGGCTAAGGCCTCTCCCGAAATGGAAAAAACCCTGATCGGCTACTGCCGCGACAACCTGATCAAGTGGTCCTGTCCGCGGGAGATCGAATTTACGGATAAACTGCCTTTGACAAAAGTGGGCAAGATCGCCTATACCGAACTGGAAAAGCAGGAAATCGAAAAACTCCGCCAGGCGGGGAAATATACAGGAGGGAAATAATGAAGCATCTGGAAGAATACCGCCGGGCCGCAGCCGATCCCGTCGACTACGCCCGACAATTGAAAAACGAAACCGGCAAGAAGATCATCGGCTACACCTGCTCCTACACGCCCGAGGAAATCATCCTGGCCGCGGGCGCTCATCCGCTGAGGCTTTTCGGAACCAAACAGCACATCAGCCTGGCCGACTCCCACCTGCAGTCCTACTGCTGCTCCCCGGTCCGCGGAATTCTGGAGGAAGGCCTGTCCGGGAGGGTCAACGTTCTGGACGGAATGGTTTTTCCGCACACCTGCGATTCCATGCAGCGGCTCTCCGACATCTGGCGGATGAATATCCCCTTCGGTTTTCATCTGGATGTCACCCTGCCCGTCAAGCTCGATACGGCCAGCGCCAAAGACTACATGATGGACGTTCTCGGCAAATTCCGGAAGGACCTGGCCGCAAAGCTCAATGCCGAAATTTCCGATGAAGCGCTGCAAAAGGCGATTGCGACTACCAACAGCATCCGCAAGTCGATCGGGGAAATTTACGACATCCGCAACCGGCATCCCGAGCTCCTGCCGGGCGATGATTTGTATGCCATCGTCCGCGCGTCCATGGTTATGGCCCGGGAACGGCTGGCGCCAATGATTGCGGATACCGTTGCCGACCTGAAAGAACTTGCAGCCAAAGCGAAAGACAAGCCGGTGAAGCGCATTCTCTTGGCCGGCGGCATGTGCAACCAGCCCGACATCTACGGTATGATCGAGGAAGCGGGCGGCGGTTTGGTTTGGGACGATTTCTGCACGGGGGCCCGCTATTTCATGGGTACCGTTGAGTCCGGTGCTGATCCGGTTTCCGCGATCGGCGAGAGGCTCATGAACCGGATCGTCTGCCCCGCCAAACATGCCGACCTCGACGGCCGCGGCCGGCATCTTGCGAAACTCGCCAAAGAAAAGAACGCCGCGGGAGTCATTTTCCTTTTGTTCAAGTTCTGCGATCCCCATGCTTTCGACTTCCCTTACATCAAAGCGCACCTTGATGAGGCCGGCATTCCGCTCATGTCCGTGGAAATGGACGATTCGCTGCCGGCCGGAGGACAGTTGAAAACCCGCTTCGAAGCTTTTTTAGAAATGCTGTAAAAGGAGATCCCATGAAAGAAAATACCGAAGGTACTGAAAAGAAACCCGTCAACTACGAAAAGCAGATGCGGGACATCATGACCACGTATTACATCGACGCCAAGATGGCGCGGCAGAATAAAAAACTGGTGGCCTGGATCACGAGCGGCGGCCCGGTGGAGCCCCTCATCGCCATGGACGTCATCCCCGTTTATCCGGAAAACCACGGCGCCATGATCGGCGCGAGCAAGATGGGCGTTGATCTTTGCAAGAAGGCCGAGGAGATGGGCTATTCAAGCGATCTCTGCTCTTACGCCCGCGGCGACATTTCCTGCGCCACCGTCAACGGCGGCCCCATCGGCGGACTCCCCGAGCCGGACATGCTGGTGTGCTGCAACAACATTTGCGGGACCGTTCTCAAGTGGTACGAAATACAGGCCCGCTATTTCAAGGTGCCGCTGTTCATTTTCGACACCCCCATCGTGCACACGGAATTTTCCGCGGAGATGAGAAAATATGTGCAGAGGCAGATGGACGAATACATCCTCTTTCTGGAAAACGTCTGCGGCCGCAAGATGGATCGGGACCGCATGGCGGAAGTCGGCAAAATCTCGTACGAGGGGCAGCTGCTCTGGCAGGAAGTGCTGGACACGGCCGTAAGCCGTCCCTCGCCGCTCACCGCCTTCGACGCCTTTTTCTATCTTGCGCTGATCGTCACGCTCCGGGGGACGAGCACGACAATCGACTTCTACACGGGGCTGCGCGATGAAATGCGCCGCCGCGCCGCCGCAGGTCAGGGCGCCATCCCGCGCGAGCGCTATAGGCTTCTGTGGGACAACCTGCCGATCTGGTACCGGCTGAAATGGCTGTCGCAGGAATTCGCCAAACACGACGCCTGCCTGGTGGCCGATACCTACACCTCGGCCTGGTGCGGCTCGCTCAAATACGTCAACGAAAATGATTTCATCGGTTCGGCTGCGGAATCCTACACGCGCATCTACCTCAATATCGGTGTGGACAAAATGGCTGAAATCGTCCTGTCGATGATCGACAAGTACGGGGCCGACGGCATCGTCATGCACTCCAACCGCAGTTGCAAGCCGTATTCCTTCGGGCAGTACGACATCCAGAAAATCGTCGAGCGCGAACGGGGCATCCCTTCGCTGATGCTCGAAGCCGATATGTGCGACGAGCGGAATTTCTCCGAAGCGCAGATTCAAACGCGGATCGAAGCCTTCATGGAAATGATCCGGGCGAGCAAGGGGGCGGCCTGAGATGTACACGGTCGGCATTGATATCGGGTCCGTAACGGCCAAGGGGGCGCTGATGAAAGGCGAAGCGCTCGTCGCCGCCAATTCCTGTTTTACCGGCTACAACGCCGGAACGGCCGCGCTCACGATCTACGAGCGGCTGCTGGCGGATCATCGCGTGAACCCAGAACAGATCCGCGGCATTGTGGCTACCGGCTACGGCCGCAATAGCGTCCCGTTTGCCACCAAGACCTTCACCGAAATCATGTGTCATGCCGCGGGAGCCCGCCATTTGAATCCCGCCATCCGCGCCGTGATCGACATCGGCGGCCAGGACAGCAAAGCGATCATCCTCAATGATGTCGGCAACGTCGCCAATTTCGTCATGAACGACAAATGCGCCGCCGGCACGGGGCGCTTTCTGGAAGTGATGGCACGGGCCCTCGAAGTCGATCTGGACAATTTCGGGGCGCTGTCGCTTGCCGCGGACAGCCCCGCGCCAATCAGCAGCCTCTGCGCGGTTTTTGCTGAGTCCGAAGTTGTTTCGCTCATCGCCCGCGGGGAAAAAAGGGAAAACATCATCGCCGGAATCCACAAGGCGATCGCCTCACGGGTGGCCGCGATGGCCGCCCGCTTGGGCATCGCTTCCGCCGCCGCCATCATGATGACCGGCGGCGTCGCCAAAAACATCGGCGTCGTCAAAGCGCTCGAAGAGGCGCTGGGATACGCCATCGCCGTTTCGCCGCAGGCCCAGATGACCGGCGCCATCGGCGCCGCCCGCCTGGCCCAAACCGCCGCCTGACCGGCTGATGTCCCCCGCTGGCGGGGGTGGCGCAATGCGCCGGGGGTGGTGGCAATCTCTTCAATCGTCATTCCCGCGGAGGCGGGAATCCAGGACCTTTCGTCATTGCGTTCCCTCGGAACGCGCGGCAATCTCTTCCCCGCTGTCATTGCGAGGAGGCCCTCGGCCGACGTGGCAATCTCGCATTTTAAAAGCGGCAGTCACACCGGGGCATGCCTTTGCTCAATGTCCTCGGCCATCATTCGCTTAAGTCACGCCCCGGTGTAACTGCGGATTGTTTGAAAACTGAAATACATATATTTGTTTATTCTCAAATCTTAAAACGTAAAACTTTAACCTTTCTTCTTCACCCTTCACGCTTCACTAGTTTCTGTTTGCCGTGAATCCCTTCTCGAATGATTTCCAGATTTTGTACTCCACGCCCTGCCATCCCGAGCCACACATTTTACCCGGCATGGTTTTGGTCCCAGTGACGGTAAAGCAAAAACTCCGCAGTGACACGGGATCGGAGATGTTAATGGAAAAGGCATTGCCCGGTGTGTGATAGTCCGGTGTCTGGATGCAGTAGATATTGTACTCACCAAATCCGCTGATATTGATTTTCCCCTTGTACGAAGGGGCGTTTGGCCCGCCGTTTCCGCCGGTTTTGGCCAGCGTCATGTAGCCCTGCTTGCCGTCGGGAAAACTGAACTGCCAGTATCCGGTCAAATCCACGCCCGCTGCGTGAGCCGCCATCGAAAGAAACAGGCACCCGCCAACAAGAAATAATACAAATCCTCTTTTCATAGCATACTCCTTTTGTGATTTTTGCAAGCATACCCTTCTCGGGGAATATAAAAAAGCCTCTTCTCAAAGTCAACCGAATCCTGCCCGTCTGTTGATGATTTTCTCCTGAGCGATTTGGTGGCAATCCGGGACAAAATATTCTAGCATCAGATCTATGCAGCAACCCAACCGATATCTTGCCCTGGTTGTTTTGAGGAGCATGACCATCATGCTGATGATCCAGGTCAACAGCCCGGGAAGTTCACGGCATGTTTATCCAATCCTGCAGCACGCAAACTGGCATGGCTGCGCGCTCGCCGATCTTGTATTTCCCTTCTTTCTTTTTGTCGTCGGCGTAGACATGGTTTTTTTTCGCCTGCTATCAAAACACTTTGGATAAACAAAGGGAGCAGGTCTGCTGTTGACTTAAATTTGCGGATTTGGTGAAGTATTATCGAGCGAACGCGGATCGCTTTTATGCGTCACATGAATGGAATCTATAAGAAGAGATAGAACTGGGCATAAAGGTCAAAGGCAGACCTGACCCAGAATTCCGCAAAGCGAGCTGGCAAAACTATTGAAGCGGACACAAGCAGCGATTACCTATTCCGTCAGAAGGGGCAAGATACTTGTTGAGGACAACTCCTACGCGATTGAATGAAGCCGATTTATATTTTTAAGTACGTCCCCTATACAGCCCGATTTATATTTTTAAGTACGTCCCCTATACAGCCTGGCAGCATTCATCGATGATCTTGGTCTTTTCTTTGCGGCCGGCCTCTTTATAACGCTTAACCAGAACTTCAAAATACTCTTCCTTGGCCTGGGGACTCATACAAAAACCTCCGTTTCCGATTCTCTTCTCGGTAACATCGGTTTTTGAGTCAACGAACCTTTTTTAACTCCTCCTTCGGTAACATTTTATTTATGGCAATTCGCAAACCGAAAACCGGTTGACACAATAAGCATCCGCTCTTATACTCCCTGTGCTTTGAAGGATATCGAACTGCCTTCGGTTCGTACAATTGATCTCCATATGTGACTGTGAATTTTGAGGATAGCTCCATGGAGAAAAAGCCGGTATTGCAGCGCATGATCTTTCCCGCCGCCGTTGTCCTTTGCCTGATGATCGTCTCGATTAACCTTTACAACGCCAGCCGCTGGTGGAAACCTCAGATCCTTCACACCGTCTTCATCAATCTTGCAGCCGTCGGCATGTTTGTCAGTATCTGGCTGGGCGCCATGATCGCCAACACACTGGCCTTTTTCCGGGGCGCGACATTCGGCGAGAGGCTGCTGGTCTGCCTGGTCACCCCGGTGGTCTGGGACGCAAAAGTCCTTTTCGACTTCGTCGGCATCTATTCCGGCGCGGAACTTCTTTATGCCTGCTTCCATGCCGTCATTCTGGGCACGATTTTTGTCGCGCTTCTTTGCATGGGCATCTCCGAGATCTGGTGCCGAATGCTCTACCGGAAGCGCACCGGCGATCATTCCGTCAAAATTCTGGAATTCAAATCGGGGCTGGTGCTGATCATTGGCTTTGTCATGACGTTTATTCTGCTGTTCAACGGCGGGCACAGTTTCTACTACTTTTACATGGACACCTACTCCAGAATTTTCTTAAGCCCGGGAGGCATGTAATGACCGGCAACGATAAAGATTTCTTCACCAGAGAACTGACCCGGCGAAACGTCATCATGATGGCCGGCGCCGCAACACTGGCGGGGATGATGGGACCGCTGGCCCCGGCAGGGCTTTACGCAGGCGATAAAAAACCCAACATCCTTTTTATCCTGACCGACGATCATCGCTACGATGCCTTCAGCTGCATGGGACATCCCGTGGTGAAAACCCCCAACCTGGACCGCATCGCCAATGAAGGCGCCAATTTCCGGAACGCCTTTGTGACAACATCGCTGTGCAGCCCGTCGCGCGCCAGTTTTCTCACGGGACAATACGCGCATACGCACGGTGTCGTCACCAATCACACCATGTGGAACGACCGGAATGTCACCTTCATGGAACTGATCAAAAAGGCCGGCTACGAGACGGCCTTCATCGGCAAGTGGCACATGCCCGGCGACCGCCTGCCTAAATTGAGGGGTGTCGACGAGTTCATCACATTCACCAAGGAAGGCGGCCAGGGCGTTTATTACGACTGCCCGCTGGTGATCAACGGCGTCGAGACGCCGCGGCCCGGAAAGTACATCACCAACGACCTGACGGATCTGGCCCTGCAGTTCATCGAAAAGAAAAGAACAAAGCCTTTTTGCCTGTACCTGTCGCACAAGGCGGTGCATTTCGGGTTCCGCCCGCCTGCGCATCTGAAAACACTCTATGAAGGTCAGGATCTTCATCTGCCCCCCGAATCGGACACCTGGGTGACGCTGACGAACAATGATATTTTTGTGGGCGCGCCGATGCCGATGAACATGCTGTACCGCAATTACCTGCGGGTGGTGGCGTCCGTGGACGAACAGGTGGGCCGGCTTTTGGAGTCGCTCGAGCGGACGGGCCAACTGGACAATACAATCATCGTTTATGCCGGCGACAACGGGCATCTCTTCGGCGAACACGGGCTTTATGACAAGCGCAACGCCTACGAGGAATCGATCCGTATTCCTTTCTTTATCCGCTATCCGAAGCTGGTGAGGCAGACAGGCAGGCGGGATCAGATGGTCCTGAACATTGACCTGGCGCCGACGCTTCTGGACATGATCGGCTCGGAGATTCCGGCGTTCATGCAGGGAAAAAGCATGGCGCCCTTTTTAAAAAATCCTTCCCTGGAAGGACGCGACGCCTTCCTGTACGAACATTTTCCGGTCTTCCCGATCCCGATTCCCGGCATCGCGGCCGTCCGGACAAAAGACTTCAAATACGTCACGTATCAGAAAGGCACCTGGCGGAATCAGCTCTTCGATCTCAAAAAAGATCCGCGGGAGCTTCAAAATATCATTGGAACGGAAGAGGGAAAGGAGGTGCTGCCCGGTCTGCAGAAAAGACTGGAGCAGCTCAAAACACAAACCGGTTATCACTTTTTCAAGCACGGCTGACGAAACTGCAGGGGCGGCGAACCGCTGACGCTCAAGGGGAAGCCTTTTAAATATTGAGTTCCACAGGCGTGTTGACTCAGGCCCTGGATTCCTATTCCCTACCGGACCGGGCCGTCATCACACTGCGTTATCAGGCCGTGAACCAAGGGACGAAGCAGCCCTATCCATGCATTACAGCATCATGATGCACCGCAGGATTCAGACTGCAAAATTATGGGAAGCTTTTAGAAACTTAGTTTTTTAAGGGCGTCCCTATGGCCATTGGTACGGGGTAGTAAATGGCACGGACGCAACGGTCAGGCTGCGTCCGTGCCCAATGTAATCCATTATTGAGCAGCGCTATTCATTACTCTCCCCACTCATTTTTCCCCTTGCAGCGTTCGAGTTTCTGATCCATCCAGGGCAGGACCTTTCCGGCCGGAATTTCCCAGGAGGGGCCGACCATGCAGGCTTTTTCGTTCCAGACGTAAGGCGGCATGTTCATCGACTGCTTCTGTTCCGCGGGCGGCACGTACTCGGCCACGCGGAAACCCTGGATGGCCTTGTGATCGCAGCCGCGCATCTTGTAGAGCCGTCCATTGGTCGCCTGATACGTATCGCCTTCCCAGACCTTGATAATCTTTTCGGGATCGACGCTCCCGGCGCGCTCGATGACGCTCAGCATCCAATACGTTTGATTAATCCAGTGCCCGTAAGTCCCCCAGGGCCATTTGAACGAAGGGGTGTTGTACGGGGCTGTCTTCCAGACGTTTTTCCACTGGTTGTGCCAGGCATTGTAGAACTTCGCATTGCCGGGAAATGCTTTGGTGAATTGCGGCCCGGCTTTCTCGAAGTGTTTGATGTTCACAAGGCCTTTCGTTCCCTCGATGCCCACTTCGGTAAGCGCGTTGGGCTCATCCATGAAGAGGTTGGCAAAGGGAATGTTTACCCCCATCGATCGCGACTGCTTCAGAAGATTCCCGGCATCAGGCTGCCAGTCGCCCGTCCAGACCACCTCGGCGCCCGAGGCCTTGATTTTCGTGATATACGGGGCGTAGTCGGTCAAAAACAGCTTGTGATAGTCCTCGCCGACAATCTGGCCTTCCGGATAGAATTCCTTCAGGCCATCTTTGAATCCCTGGGCCATGTCGCGTCCATAGGAATAATCCTGACAAAGAATGTAGAACTTTTTCTCTTTTTTGCGGATCTGGCCGTAGTAGTAGGCCATACCGCGGCCGATCTGGAAGGTGGAGTCCGACGTCATGAAGGCGTAGCGGCTGAAATTGGTCGCGTCCTGCAGTTCGTCCGCCAGAGCGCCAATATTAACGGAAATGACTTTGTACTTGTTGGCGACTTCATTCTGGACCTTCACCATATTGCTGCCGGAGTTGCCGATCAGAATGTGGACTTTATCCTGAAGGACCATGCGCTCGCAGATCTTCTTGGCCTGGTCCGGTTTGGACATGGTGTCCGCTTTGTAAATGGCGATTTTCTTCTTTTTGCCGTCCACCAGGATGCCGCCGCGCTGGTTGATGTCGTAAACCGCCCAGCTGACGCAGAGCCAGCCCATGTCCCCGTTTAGAGCCGCCGGACCGGAATGGGGCCAGACTACCGCAATCTTGATCACGTCGCCTTCGGGATTGACCCAGTGGCTCGGATCGAATTTGGACATATCGCCCATCTTCGTGGTGTCAAAAGATGAGTTGGGTTTGGACCAGGTCTCGGCGGTGCTCGCTCCCTTGGCCGGCGTTGGCCCCGCGGCTTTCTTATCGGCTTTGGCCGCTGGGACCGGACTTGCGCCGAACACAATCAAGAGACAGATCGTGAAAGCGACAATCCCCATTGTTTGTACTTTTTTTTTCATAGAACGTTCTCCTTTCTGTTTGCCTCGGCCTTTGCGGCGTTTCCGGCGATCCCCCGGTGTGAATTTTCCGGAAGAAGACAGGTTTTGCCCAAGTCCGAGATGGTTATGAATCAATCAGCCTAATGCTTTGCGATTGATGATTTCATCCTGAACTTCTTTGATAAGCGCCACAAAATATGTACTGTACCCGGCAATTCTTACGATCAGATCCTTATGTTTTTCCGGTTCTCTTTGAGCAGCCCTTAGAGTCTCCACATCCAGAACGTTAAATTGAATATGAAATATCTTTTGATCAATCACGCCTCTCAGCAAATCAACAATGCGTTTGCATCCCTGTTCCTTCTGATCAAACAGAGAGGGATCCAGGGTCATATTGAGAACGCTTCCGGCATTCACTTCGCTGTTATCGACCCTGCCCAGCGAGTTGATGACCTGTGTGGGGCTTTCGATCGGCGCATTGTTGCAGGGGGAAATACCGTTGGAAAGAAAATAGCCCGATTTACGCCCGGAGGGCAGCGCCCCGACCAGGAGACCCAGCTGCGCAAACATCCATAACGCCATCACGCCGGGTACCGCATGTCCACCCCGGGTGTTTTTGTGCTTCATGACCTCTGTGGCCCAAAAATGGGTAACCCACTTCATCATCTCATCGGCATCCTCGTCATCGATCCCGTATTTAGGCGCGGCCAGCAGCTCTTTGTGAAGGACTTCGCAGCCGTTGAAGTTTTGGTCGAGCGCATCGATCAAGGCAGCCATCGTCGCTTTCTTATCGTCGAAAACGACTTTCTTCACGGCGGTAAGAGAATCAGCGCAATCCGGAATTCCCGTGCCCATGATTCCCGGACCCAGATTAAAACAGCATCCTCCCGCCTCGCGCGGCTTTCCCTTTTCCAGACAGCCTAACAATGAAGACGCAAATACCGTCGGCTTCAAGTCGGCCAGCGCCATGCTCTTCACGTTATGCAGCGTTAAATAGCTCTTGATAATCCATTGCAGTTGAATGCAGAAAGCTTCCTTCACTTCTGCGAAAGTCCGAAACTGCCGGGGGTCGCCTGTTTTCGGTCCGATCTGGGTTTTATAGATGCGGCTCACCCCATTGTTCAGAGCGAGATCCATCGCCATGGCCACATTCAGCATCCCGCCGCTGCTGTCCATGCCGTCCTTGCCCGGTATAAAGGGCTCATTGCATCCTGCTTCCGCAAAGGTCCGGGCATCGGCAAGGCTGATCGGTGAATCGTCATCGGCCAATAAATGCTGTCTGGATAAAAGACCCATAATGACCGTGTCTGCATTCACAAACATGGGCTGTCCGCCGCCCAGGGAAACGCATTCCACGCCTTTAATTAAAATCTCTTCAGGGGTTTTGGTATGCATCTGGATGCTGAGATTCGGATCCGGGAGCCTCAGATGCATGACGCCTTCAATAAACATATAGCTGAGCTCGTTTGTGGCGTCGCTCCCGTCGGCTTTGTAGCCTCCGACGCTCACATGGGCGGATTGCGTGTCGCCGACAACATACGAGTGCTTGTCGTCGCCCTTCCAGATCACCTGGGAAAGGCAAAGCAAGAAACAGTCGATCAACTCCTGGGCGTTTTCTTTGGTAAGCCTTCCTTCCCAAACGTCACTCCTGTAATACTTCATCAAGTACTGATCCGGGTGCCCCAGAGAGATGGCCTTGCTCTCCTGACTTTCCCACAACTGCAGAAACCACGTAAAATAAACGGCCTGCAGGGCTTCGTAAAATGTCCGCGCAGGATTGGCCGGCACCCATTCGCAGCATTCGGCTATTTTCAAGAGATCCGCTTTTCTTTCGCTGTTTTGTTCGATCTCCGCCATTTCCCTGGATTTCGCGGCAAATCTTGATCCGACTTCAGCCGCGCCCTCCATGGCAATGATGACGGCCCGCACGAAGGGCAGCTGTTGCAGATGATCCGGGTTCGCCGGATCAAGCGATTGGAGTTTCTGCTGGGCTTTATTTTTGATGCCCAGGAAGCCATGCTCCAGGACCTGTTCGAAATCCAGAATCTGATGGCCGTAGTCAATCACCCAGGGTCCTCCGGTGACATGCGTGATCTCCTTGGCCGGCCACTTAGCGGAATCATGAAAAAATGAATTCTTCAGGTATGAGGAAACGTATCCCCAGGGGGTCCGTTCGTAATTCCCGTTGCCCTTCCAGTAGGGTATGATTTCTTCGCGCAGATTTTTTTCGTCCTCCGGCGTTAAAATGAATTCCCGCTCCCCTTTATAATTCAGCACCGTCTCCATGGGAGGCCCGTATTCAACAACGACCGGAACGCCCCCCCGTGTTTCGCTGATGTAGCCGACGAAGAGTTCATCGGGTTCGATCGTGAGCGGCATCCGTCTGCAGATATTCCGGAAAGCTTTGGCCCTTCTGATGACCATGGGCTCGCCTTCCGTCTCCTTCATCGTTTGCGTGAGGATGCGGGCACGCTCAATTTCAAACTTCGGTTTCAGATTAACAAAAACGTCTCTCAGTCTTAAGACTCGCCCGGTCGGCGGAATGGTCCATACTTCTTCGGGTTGCACTGTCATTTGATATCTCTCCTGTATATTTAGCAGGCTGTTGAAAAAGGCTCATATGCTGCGTTGCGCTTCGACTCTCGCTGCTCACGTACGTCCAAAGTACGCTCCGCTCTCCGATTCTCGCGCGCCTTGCCTCTAAACCTTTTTGAACAGCCTGTTCTAACAGGTGTCTTTCAACAACCTGTTAAAAAAACTGATAACCATCACTGCACCCATCATAAAATGGTATGCGCTAGGTCACTGCCACTCCTATATCTTTAACAATTTGCCGTAGTCGCTCCATCTGCTCCTGACCGGGCGGCTCAAGATCTTTCAGTGAATAATCCCGGCCCATCCGAATATAATTGTGCATGCCCAATCGATGATAGGGGAGCAAATCTATCTTGAGGAGATTCTTCCCGAGGCTCAATGCAAACTCCGCAATCGCCTGGAAGTTGTCTGTCGTGTCATTACATCCCGGGACCACGGGGACACGCAGGATGAAGGGCCGAACTTCGGCAACCCTTCTGATATTTTTCAGGATCGATGGGTTGGAAATACCGGTTATCTCACGGTGGCGGGCATCATCGATGTGTTTAATATCCACGTAGACCAAATCCGCGTGTTCCAGTATTTGGTTCAACTTTTCCGGATGGGCATAGGCGCAGGTTTCAACGGCCGTATGAATGAATTGCCGTTTACACAAAGCCAAAAACCGGGCAACAAAATCAGCCTGGACAGCAGGTTCGCCGCCGCCAACCGTCACGCCTCCCCCGGAGCGTCTGAAAAACGCACTGTCTTTCTTGACTTCCTGAAAGAGGTCATCAGGTGTGACTTCTTTACCGACTAGCTCCAACGCTTGACCTGGGCAGTCTGCAGCGCATTTTCCGCAGGAGCGGCATAAATCCGTATCAACAAAAACTCCCGTTTCGGGAGATAGGTTCAGAGCCTGCGTTGCGCACGCTTCAACACACAGACCACACTTCAGGCACTTTCGGATATCGTACAATAGCTCCGGCGTGCATCTTTGGGTCTGCGGAGAGGAACACCACAAACACGAAAGCGGGCAGCCCTTCATAAAAATCAAAGTGCGTATGCCGGGTCCGTCATGAATCGCAAATCTTTCGATGCCGGATATAAGTCCGATGGGTGGTTCCATAATCTTCCGTCTCTTTTGCCTCTCCGTATCTACATGCAAAAATAAGCTGTCATTTCTAAGAAACGAAGTGACTGAGAAATCCCTGTCCCGAGCGCCGGCGAGGGATCTTAAGATTTCTCCCTGCGGTCGAAATGACAGGCTGCTGCAAGCAGCTACTCGTTTTCGAAAACCTCCTCTTGCAGAGCAATTGCCGTGCCGGTTTGAAAAAGATTTCAGGGCAGAAAAATGACAAGAAATACGGCGAGGCAGGGCAAAATTACGATTTCGGATCCCGATTTACCCCAAAAACAGCCATGATTGGAGTCTGGCGGACTCAAAGGCAAGCCTGGCGCAATATAACGCCCACACGAAAAACTTATTGTAATTGCTCACTAAATATTATATCTTATTTCATCGGCAGGCGCAGTATTGCGCCTATTCCTTTTGTCCGTTATACTGTTTTATATTTAATTCTGACAAAGGACGCGAAGTTATGGATCACAGTGAAATGATGAAATATCTGGATGAGAACAACATTTCAGATATGAAGGATCTGATCAGTATTCTGGATTATTCATTTGATGGGATCGTATTGAGCAACAAGGAAGGTGTCATTTTTTACGTGAATCAGGCCGTGGAAAGGATTACCGGATTAGACCGCCGGTACTTTATCGGAAAGAATCCCAAAGAATACAAGCGGGACGGCTTCGTTCTGAAGACGGCGAAAAAATTCCTGAACAAGAAAGTCACCAACCTCATCCAGGTAACAAAAGACGGCAGAATTTTCTTGAGTACAACCGTGCCCGTTCATTTCAAAGGGGAGATGTTCTATTTTTCCAACCATCGGGAGATCAATGAACTGAATAACCTGCAACTGGAAGTACTCGAAGGCGCCAAGGCGGGCAGTGAATTTGGCTTTGCTGAAGAGCTTAAAGAATTAATGAACATCTTTTCGAACAAGGACATCATTATTAAGAGTCCCGTCATGCTGAAGATCATGAAAACGGTTTCCAAGATCGCGCCGACGGATGTCATCGTGAATCTCAGCGGCGAGTCGGGAGTCGGAAAAGATGTCATTGCCAAGCTCATTCATCATCTGAGCGGCAGGAAAGGAAATCCCTTCATTCAAATCAATTGCGGGTCCATTCCGGAAAACCTGCTGGAATCTGAATTATTCGGATACTCGGAAGGTTCGTTCACGGGAGCGGCAAAAAAAGGAAAGCCGGGTCTCTTCGAGGTGGCGAACGGCGGGACCGTCTTCCTCGATGAAATAGGCGATCTGCCGCTCCCTCTCCAGGTAAAGCTTTTGAAAGTTGTACAGGATCAGGAAATTTACCGCATCGGCGGGAGGGAGTCCATCCGTCTCAACATCCGGATCATCTGCGCAACCAACCAGCATCTGGAGCAGATGATCAAAGAGGGCCGCTTCCGGGAGGATCTCTTTTTCCGCATCAACGTCATGCCGATCTACATTCCCCCTTTGAGAGAGCGCAGGGAGGATGTCATTCACTTATGCCAATTCTTTATCGGCGAGTATAATAAAAAATATGGACGCAACACCGTATTGTCTTTGGAAGTCTGCAATTTGCTGGAAGTCTATGACTGGCCGGGAAACGTTCGCGAGCTTAAAAGCCTGATCGAAAGACTGGTCATCGTATCGGAGGAGGAAAAAATCAAGCCGGGAGACCTGCCGGAAGGCTTTATGAAAAATATCAGGTTCAATCCGAACCATCGCGTTAATGCCTCCAATCTTAAAGGCATGATCTCTGACTTTGAAAAGGATATCATTCTTCGCTTTATCGAAGAACATGGTTCCAGACAGGCGGCCGAGCGTCTCGGAATAGATTATTCAACATTGAAAAGGAAGAAGAAATTATAT
>SBEK01000055.1:7119-20509 GCA_009668925.1 Deltaproteobacteria bacterium | reverse complement strand
CCGGCTTTGGTCGCCAGATTGGCCATGCGCTCGTAGGCCTCGATGTACTCGGGGCGGCAGTCGGGATAACCGCTGTAGTCCAGAGCGTTCACGCCGATAAAAATATCCGAGGATCCGATAACTTCCGCCCAGGCCAGGGCATAGGAAAGAAAAATGGTGTTGCGCGCCGGCACATAGGTGACGGGAATATCCGTTCCCATGTCCTGCACGCTGCGGCTCTTGGGGACAGCCAGATCGGAGGTTAACGCCGATCCTCCGATGCTCCGAAGATCGATATCGACCGTCAGATGCCTGGCCACGCCGTTTGCGCGGGCGATGCGCTTCGCCGCAGCGAGTTCCACGGCATGGCGCTGGCCGTACCGGAAGCTCAAAGCGTGCGGATCAAACCCCAAGCTTAGGGCGATCGCCAGCGCGGTGGCGGAATCAACACCGCCGGAGAGCAAAACGACTGCTTTCTTCGTGAATGAATTAACTGATTGCGTCATGATCGAAGCACTTGCCCAATGTTGTCGGATCACCCCCGGGTTGACGGGAAGCGATATCCATGCGGAAGAGATTCCGGGTGTTCACCGCCGCCCTGTCAGCCACCTCCTCCCAGTCCATGGACCTGATTTCGGCCACTTTCTTCGCCGTGTGCACAATGAAAGCCGGCTCATTTCTTTTGCCGCGATGGGGAACGGGCGTAAGATAGGGGCAGTCCGTCTCCAAAAGAAGAGAATCAAGAGGCGCTTTTTTCACCACCTCCTGCAATACTTTTGATTTTTCAAAGGTCACAACGCCGGGCACGGAGATGTAAAATCCCAAATCGATGCATTGCCTGGCCATGGCCCAGTCGCCCGAAAAACAATGAAACACCCCGGAGCGGATGCCGGAAGATTTCACCATGCCAAGCGTCCGGTCATGAGCGTCGCGGTCATGAATAATCACCGGCAGTTTCAGTTCTCCGGCCAATTCGAGCTGCCTGGCAAATATCGCTATTTGCTTTTCCTGAGGTGAAATGTTGCGGAAGTAATCCAGGCCGATTTCGCCGTAGGCGACGACTTTCGGATCGCTCGCCAGATCCGCGAGATCGGCGAGCATCTTGTCGGTCGCCTGGGCAACGTCATGAGGGTGAACGCCGACCGTTGCATAAACGTTTTCATATTGCCGGGCAATCGCTAACGCCTTCTTGCTCAAGCTGAGATTCGTTCCCACCGTCACGATACAGTCAACACCTGCGCGCAAGGCCCGCTCAATGACCTCCCTGCGGTCGGAATCGAATTCTTTCATTTCCAGGTGGGCATGGGAGTCAATCAGCATAACTACTTTTCGTTCGCCTGCGGTGTAATTTCTTCGGCATTCTCCGCCACATCGGGCAGTTTCTTCAAAAGACCCGCTAAATCCTTCTCCGACAATTCGCCCGCCAGCAACTTGCGGGAGATGATGCGGCGGTCGATCTTCAGTAACTCCGAATTGACTCTCTTGGACATTAAACTCTCCTCCTGTATCGAATCATAAATCCTTTTTTATAATGACTTTAAACCGTGGCGGACTAGTATTATATTTTGATGACATAATCAAGCCCCAAGAGTCTTTTCATAAATCTCCAGGGGAAGCTTGAATCCGGAGAAATATGTCCGGAGATGGACGCGCTCAGATCATCAGCGTTTCAGCCGCGGATCGGATGCGTCCCGGATCCCTTCGCCCAGCAAATTATAACCGACGACCGTAATCAGAATCGCAAGTCCCGGATAAAACGACAGCCACCAGGCGATATCAATATTATCTTTGCCCGCCGTCAGGATATTCCCCCAGCTCGGCGTCGGCGGCTGCACCCCGATGCCCAGAAAACTCAGCGCCGATTCCGTCAGAATTGCGCCGGCAATCCCCAGGGTGGCCGAAACCAGGATGGAGGCGAGCGCATTGGGCAGGATATGGATGAAGATAATCCGCGCATCATTCGCGCCGATCGACCGGGCCGCCGTCACAAAATCCCGCTCCCGAAGAGAAATGAAATCCGCACGCACCAGGCGCGTCACGCCCATCCAGCCGGTAAGCCCGATCACGATCATAATATTCCAGATGGAAGGCTCCAGAAAAGCAATGACGGCCAAGATCAGAAAGAAGGCGGGAAAGCACAGCATGATATCCACAAAGCGCATAATGACGGCATCAATCCAGCCGCCGTAGTAGCCGGCGACGGCGCCGAGAACCATTCCGATAAGAATCGCCAGGCCCGTGGCGACGAACCCTACTTTCAAAGAAATGCGCGCCCCCCAGATCATCCGGGAGAGAACATCGCGGCCGAGCTGATCCGTACCGAACCAGTGGTTTCCCGAAGGCGGCGCCAGGACATTTTTAAGATCGATCGCCCCGGGATCATACGGCGCAAGGAGGGGGGCCAGAATGGACACGACAAACAATAAGATGACGATGCCGCAGCCGGTCATCGCCAGTTTATTTTTGTAAAACATTTCCCAGAACGTCATCTTTCAATCCGTCAATCTTTTTCAAAAATAATTTTCCCCATGACAGGGCTTTGTCAAAAGGCTCCGGATGCCAGGCGCGCAAGGCATCGGGGAGTGAAGCGTATTTTTGTTACGTGTAACCTCGTGTGACCTTCACGTCATTAGGTTATACGCCGCAACAAGCCTGCCCCGTACTCGATACGGGGAGTGCCGCCGCGCAACAACGCAGATGGAGCTTTTTCACAAGGTCTCTACGAAATCCTGATGCGCGGATCGGCCACCGCATACGACAAATCGGCAATCAAATTTCCCACAAGCGTCAGCACGGCACCGATCAGGAGGATCCCCATGACCGTCGGGTAATCCCGGGCCATGACCGCCATGTAAAACAGCTGCCCCATACCCGGAATGGCAAAAATCGTTTCAAAAATAACGCTGCCGCCGATCAGTCCGGGGATGGACAACCCCAGGATGGTGATGGCGGGCAAAAGCGCATTGCGCAGGGCATGCTTATAAATGACCTGCCGCTCGGCGAGGCCTTTGGCCCGGGCCGTCAGGATATAATCCTGGCGGATCACCTCCAGCATGTTGGCCCTCATGTAACGGGACAGTCCGGCCAGCCCTCCGAAAGCGGAGATGAAAACCGGCAGGATCAGATGTTTGGCCAGATCCAGGAACTGCCCCCCCGTGCTCAGATATTCGTAGTTGAGCGACCTGAGCCCCGAAATCGGCAGCCACCCCAGATGAATCCCGAAAAAGATCATCAGGAGCAGCGCCAGCCAGAAGGTCGGCACGGCAAAGCCGATAAAAACGAGCACTGCGGTTATTTTGTCAAAAAGCGAATCCTGATGGACGGCCGACAAAACGCCGATCGGCACCGCCACTGCAATAATGATCAACAGGGACAGGAAATTAATGACAATGGTGATCGGCAGCCGCTCCAGAATTTTATCGGAAACCGGCCGGTGGTCGGACGAAAAGGACGTGCCCAGATCGCCGCGGCTGAGCTTTTTGAGCCACGACCAGTATTGGACGTGAATGGGCTTATCCAGCTCATAGAGGCTCATCAGGCGCGCTTTCATTTCCGCCGACGCCTTCGGGTTCATCTGCGTCTGCAAATCCGTAGGCGATCCGGGCGCCAGATGCATCACAAAAAAGCAAATAACCGTGATGCCGAAAATGAGCGGGATCATGAAAAGGACTCTTTTGATCAGATACTTAAGCACCGTGGGCCTCCGCGTCCGGCGTTTAATCGTTTGGATTCCAATTATTTTTGAGCAGTATGTTCTGTAAATTGGCCGCCGACTGCCAGAGATGGTCCGGCGCATGCGCTTCGAGGGTTATTGTCGGTCTGACGTTTAAGCTCTTGAGCGCACTGAAAAGCTGATCAAAGGGGAATGTCGCCGCACCGACCGGCAAATGCTCATCAAATTTGCCGAAATTATCATGAAGATGCAAATGACCGATATATGCTCCCATTTCGTCAAGCCAGATATCGAGCGGCGTGCGGCTAAAAACGTTGAAGTGACCCGTGTCGAAGCAGAAACAAACCTGATCCGAGGCCAGCATCTCGATGAGGCGCCGCAAGATGCCCGGCTCCTTTTCGTAAACATTTTCAAAAGCAATGACGGTCCCTCCCTCTTTGGCCGCCCCAATGAGTTGACGCCAGAAATGGACGCTGTTTTCCAGCCACAGCTCATCGCAGTTCACATAGTAGCGGTCATCAAACGAAGGATGGCAGACAATTTTCAGCGGGCGGAAATAAGGAATGAGGTCGAAGGCCTGTCTGATCCGGTCCAGGCTCGTTTGGCGGATCCAGTCATCGAGCGCGCCGGGTCTGAGATCCATAAACGGACTGTGAAACGTGACGCTTAAGCCGGCGGACGCGAGTTTAGCCGCAATCCCGGTGCATTCGCCGAGATCCAGCGACGAAAGGGCATAGTGGCTGAAATAAATTTCCGGATTTAGTTTCTTCTCCAGGATCATCGGCAGATACCGGGGCAGAAGTTGATAGGGCATATGGGCGTGAACGCTTCTCAAAATATCCTGCATTCTTTTAAATCCTTCAAAAAGTGAATAAGGATCGTTGATTTACCATAGTCATTTTTTTTTCACAACCCGAATGAGAAAAGAATAAGGGTATTAGGCTGTAGGCTATTAGACTGTTAGTCTAAGCGGTTGGGCGCAAAGCGCCCTCCAAAAAAACTAATAGACTAAAAGACTACAGCCTATTTCCCTCTTCTTAATTCCGTATTGTCAATGCTAAACATTTGTGACATAGAAGAGAAAAAGGCTGTAGACAGTCAAACTGTAGACTATTAGGTTGAAATGAAAGGCGCTACCGCGCCATCATTTATAATGCAGAAACCGCCGCAGGCGCACCAAACAAACCTACAGCCTAACAGTCTACAGCCTCGCGTCACCTATGGGGAAATAGCCTACAGCCTAGCCAGCTATTTTACGCTGTTTTTCGGAGGAAAACTTGGCAATTAAAAAAAGTGAATCGGCCCGGCGTCTGCTTTTATGCATCAATGCCGTATTGCAGAAAAAAGCAAAACAAATTGTGGTCTTGAATGTTAAAGAGATATCATCCTTTACGGATTATCTGCTGATTTGTTCGGGCGCGACCGACCGTCAGGTGCAGGCTATTTCGCAGGCGGTTCAGGAGTATCTGAAAAAAGAAAATATCCGGCCGCTCGGCGTGGAGGGCAAGGAAAATGCGGAATGGATTCTTCTGGATTACGACGATGTCGTCATTTCCGTTTTTCAGGAATCGGCCCGTTCTTTTTACGGTCTGGAGAATCTATGGGATGCTCCCCGCATGGAAATCGACGAAAACGCAACCGAAATTAAAAAATTGACCAAGGATATGGCTTGATTTTAACGGATTTTTTTCGCGAAATATCCGACACGCTTTTCCCGCCGCTTTGTCTGTCCTGCACCGAAGTTCTCCCCGCGGGCAACCGGCAGGTTTTCTGCCCCGAATGCCAAAACACCGTTACGTTTATCCATGGCGGTTCCTGTCCTGTTTGCGGCGTTATTTTCCCGGATTCCCCCGCCGGGGACCATCTGTGCGCCTCGTGTCTCGGCGCCAGACCCTGGTTTACAGCGGCGCGCGCCGCGGTCGTCTATGAAGGCGTCATTCATGATGCCATCCACCGGTTCAAATACGGGCGCAACATTACAACCGGAGCCGCGCTTAGCCGGATTCTGGCCGACTTTGATTTTGAAGACATGGACGTAGGCGCGTTCGACGCCATCGTGCCGGTCCCGCTGCATGTCCAGCGCCTCAGGCAAAGAGGATTTAATCAATCCCTGATCCTGGCCCGCGCCCTTGCGAAAAAATACGGATTGAACGTGGATTTTTCCTTGCTAAAAAGACGTAAATTGACTTTAACGCAGACGGGGCTTCGTAAGAAAGAAAGAGAAAAAAATATTGCCGGCGCTTTTATTGCCGGTTCGCCCCAAAAGATTCGCGATAAAAACCTGATTCTGGTCGATGATGTTTATACAACCGGCGCTACGGTCAACGAATGTGCGAAGACACTGGTCCAGGCCGGCGCGAGGCAGGTGGCAGTGATAACGCTGGCCAGGGTCCTCTGACCGGACCGGCCGAAAAAAAGAGCGCCTGAACAAAATAATCCCCGAGGGGTCCTTATGAATAAAATAATGGATAGAAAATTGCTCAAAGACAAATTGGACGCTCTGCGCAGCGAAGGAAAGAAGATCGCCTTTACCAACGGCTGCTTTGATATTCTGCATGTCGGCCATGTGCGCTATTTAAAGGAAGCAAAAAAGACAGCCGACATTCTGGTCCTCGCCTTAAACAGCGATGATTCGGTGCGGGCGCTCAAGGGTGAAAAAAGACCTCTGGTTTCCGAGTCGGAAAGAGCCGAATTGCTTTGTGCGCTGGAATGCATTGATTTTGTGACGATCTTTCCGGAGCTGACCCCGCGGGAGTTGATTTGCTATCTCAAGCCGGATATCCTGATCAAAGGCGGGGACTGGTCGGAAGACAAAGTCGTTGGGCGCGATGAAATAAAAGAATGGGGCGGCCATGTCACCATTATTCCGCAAGTCGCAGGCAAGTCGACCACCAATATCGTCGATAAAGTCATATCCGTCTATGGCAAAGGGAAATAGTCTGCCGCGGGTGTTCGAGCGAGGTTTTTCTTGAGCAATAAAGGTAATATTTTTCATTTTTTGGGGTAAATTTTTTCCTTTACAAACATTATTCCATTAGGTAAGAAGGTCGACAATCTCTATATCGCATATAAGGAGTTGCAGCATTGGAAAAACAAACGACTTTGAAGCCGGAGAAGCTGGAGATGTTCCGCAAGCTGCTCATTCAGAAAATCAATGAGCTGCTCAGTGAGGCGGGCAAAACCGTCTCCGAAATGACCAACGGCAAAGAGAACTTCCCCGATCCCAACGATCGGGCCTCTCTGGAATCCGACCGCAATTTTGAGTTGCGCATCCGCGACCGCGAGAGAAAACTCATCGGCAAAATGCAGGAAGCCATCAAGAGGATTGATGACGGAACCTACGGCATTTGCGAAGCATGCGGCGGGCCCATTTCCGAAAAAAGGCTGTTGGCCAGACCCGTCACCACGGAATGCATCGACTGCAAGACCAAGCAGGAGAAACTCGAAAAACTCAAAGGCGAATAGTTCAAATCCAGACGGCGAAAAAAACGCTCCGGATGCGGAGCGTTTTTTGTTTTTCTTCCCGTCCGGCGCACAAGCCATTCCATTTTTCGTTCAAAGATGATAACCAAGAGCCATGTATGTCCAGGTAGCCCTGAATATTCCGGCGGACAGACTCTTCACCTATGTCGTACCGGACAAACTGCTCTCCAAGGCCCGGATCGGCAAACGCGTTTTTGTACCCTTCGGTTCCAGGAAACGCACCGGGTTCATTGTCGCCGAGGCGTCCTCCTGCGATCGGGAAGCGGTCAAATCTATCAGCGAAATCCTTGATGACGAACCGCTTTTTGACGGAGAGGATCTGAAATTTTATCAATGGATCGCCGATTATTTCATCTATCCCCTTGGGAAAACGCTGGCTGAACTGATTCCCTCCGGATCGGAAAAGAAAGATGTTCAGTGGGTCATGCCGGCGGCCGAATCCGGGGATGCAACGCCTTCGCCCGCTGAGCAAAAAATTCTGGATATCGTCGGTGCGCATCCCCAGGGACTCGCTTTAAACGATCTCATCAGGAGAACCGGTCTGAAAAATGCGGCATCCGCGGTGCGCAGCCTTCAAATAGCGGGCTGCGTCCGGATCACCGCCCGAGACAAGAGGCCGCTTTCCATCCGCACGCAGAAAATCATCCGCCTGGCGGAGAATGCGCCGGATCCGCTGAAATTGACGTCCCGCCAGCAAACCGTCGCCGATTATCTGAAAAACGCAGGCCCCACGGAGCTTCGCGAATTGATGGCTGCAACCAACACAACCGCCGCCGTGATGAAAAGGCTTCTGGAAAAGACCGTGGTCACGGTAAGCGATGCGGAGGTCATCCGCAAGGCCTCGCTCACGAGTCCGCTGGCGCCGCCCCGGAACGATTTTGAACTCAACGGCGAACAGCAAGAAGCGCTTGCCGCCATTTGCCGTTTTGCCGACGACAAAGCTTTTCATCCGGTCCTGCTGCACGGCGTGACCGGCAGCGGCAAAACGGAAGTCTATCTTTCGGCCATCGATCATGTTTTGAAGACGGGCGGCGCGGCTATCTATCTGGTTCCGGAAATCGCCCTCACCCCGCAGCTGATCTCCCGGATCACCGGACGCTTTGACCCGGATAAAATCGCCGTCATGCACAGCGGCATCGCCGAAAGCGTCCGCTACGATCAGTGGCGGCAAATCCGGCGCGGCCGAATCAACCTGGTGATCGGCGCGCGCTCCGCGCTTTTTGCGCCGCTGCCCCATCTGAAACTGATCATCGTCGACGAGGAGCATGACGCCTCCTACAAGCAGGACGAAAGGCTCTGTTATCATGCCCGCGATCTGGCCGTCGTCAAGGCAAAGTTCGCAGGCGCCGCCTGCGTTCTGGGATCGGCCACGCCCGGTGTGCGCACCTTCTACAATGCACGGTCAAAAAAATACGCCCATGTGGCGTTGGCCAAAAGGGTGAACAACAAACCCCTGCCGCGAATCGACATCATCGACATGAAGACGCAAAAGGAGATGCACGGCAAAGCGCCGATCCTCTCCGACGCACTCACGCTCGCCATCACCGACGTTCTGGCGCGCCGGGAACAGGCGCTGCTTTTTCTCAACAAACGCGGATTTGATACCTTTCTGGTTTGCGGCGACTGCGGCTACCATTTTACCTGCCCCAACTGCGCCGTCGCCCTGAAAAGCCATCTGGCTGAAAATCTCGTCAAATGCCATTACTGCGACTACACACAGAAAGCCATGCCGCTTTGCCCCAAGTGCCGCGGCAGCCGGATTCTCAACTACGGCGCGGGAACGCAGAAGCTGGAAAAAGAGCTCGCCGGCCTTTTTCCCGGGGCGCGCATCTGCCGGATGGACTCTGACACCACCGCGCGCAAAGGCGCGCAGGAAAGAATCCTCGCCGGGCTCGCCCAAAAGGATATCGACATCCTCGTGGGAACGCAGATGATCACCAAGGGTCATGACTTCCCCGCGATCACCCTGGTGGGCGTCATCTCGGCGGACACAGCCCTCAACATGCCGGATTTCCGCGCGGCGGAAAAAACGTTTCAAATGCTCACGCAGGTGGCCGGGCGGGGCGGCCGGGGCAGTGCCCCGGGCCGCGTCATCATCCAGACGTTCAATCCCGAACATTACGCACTGAAGCATGCACGAAGGCACGACTACCAATCTTTTTACGAAGAGGAAATCGAATTCCGCAAGGCGCTTGCGTACCCGCCGTACAGCCGGATCATCAACCTGCGCCTGTCGTCCGCAAACATGAATGTGCTGTCCCGGACGGCCGAGGAATTGGGGCAAGACGCCAAAGCGCTTTCGGCTCGCCGGGGCGGCGCCATAGAGATCATCGGCCCCGCGCCTTCGCCGCTTTCCAAAATCCGCGGCGAGCATCGCTATCAGATGCTGATCAAGGGAAAAGACGGCAATTTGATGCATCGGATCGCCGCCGAACTTCTGAAGAAGCACGCGACAAGCACGGTGAAAATAACCATAGACGTGGATCCCGAAAACTTCATGTAGGTGGCATGCCATTTTCTTTTGCCGGCTAACTTTGTTGACTGCGTCGTCGGCGTCCTCGACGTATCAAACTATACGCCTGCGGCGCCTCCTCCTTGCCGCCGCGTTATCCGGCAAAATCGAAATGGCATGAATCCATCGAAATACCTCGCGGCCCGTTTTTTGTGCGCCTTGCATCTGAACACTTTTGAACAGCCCCAAATGCCTGCGCCAGCGACTTCCCCGACGTTTGGGGGCACGCAAGATTGCCAACAAAGTTAGCCGAAGAATACGGCCGGCATTATGCTACTCCACATAATGCCCCGCAAACTGCGACTGGTTGTGGATAATGCCCTTTTCGCGGCGGAAGCCCAAACCGCAGGCTTCATAGGAGAAGAAGACGCCGGCCTGGTAAAACCTTCCCTGGTTATCCCGGGGCAAATCGGCCCAGGCCTGATAAATTCTTCCGTACATGGCATAATCACCGGGGCGCATATCGATGACATTGCTCCCGGCGTCGAGGACGAGGATATTGTCTCCTTCGCGGCTGAACGTGCGCTTCTCCACGCACTTTTTTCCCGAAAGACTTCGGGTGTCCGTTTCCAGAAGCAGCGGATGATTCGGAAACAGGTCCCACAGCACCTTCATGACGGCCTTGGACTGAAAAAGCAGCGTATACGGAGGATTCAGCAGAATGCAGCGTCTGTTGCGCAGAATTTCCGTGAGGAGCCCCGCCAGCTCCGGCTCATAGACGCAGATATATTCGTAGGGGAGCAGCTTAAACCAGTAATCAAAAACATTGCCTTCCTTATCCAGAATACCTTCCTCGGCGCCGAAGAATACCTTCTGCACATATTCGAAGCCCGTGATGAACCCGGCTTCATAGGCGATTGCTTCGATCAACCGGACGGTGTTTTCATCCTCTTCACCCGCGTCTTCTACACAGGAAAACAGGGCCTGCGGGACACGGCCGCCGGCCTCGCCGAAAACCGGGTGGCGCTTTCTCATTCTTTCGAAGCTTTCTTTAAGGGCTTCGTAGAGGGTGTTAAACTGGTTTTCTTCCGCAAGCTGGTTGTGCTTCAAAATCAGCCACTGAATCAACGCGGTTTCAAATATCAGCGACGGCGTATCGGCATTGAATTCGATGAGCTTGATAGGCAGGCCGTCTAGCCCTCCGGCGAGGTCAAAGCGTCCCAGCAGATGAAAGTGGTTGTCGTCCTCCCAGCTCACTTCGATCATTTCCACAAGACTCTGGGGAATATCCAGAAGCGGATAAAGCTTGTGGTCAATGATATGCTGCCCGGCCTGCACATACATATCGTAAAGTTCATTGGCCGCCTGGTAATAGGCGGCCCCTTCTTTTTCGCTCACCACCACCAGTTCGTCGGCTACATACGATTTATCCTGCACCGATGCGTACCAATCAAATCCCAGCTGGTCATAGATGTCATCGGGAATGGGCTTCACGGGAAGAAGCTTCATCAGCTCAACCCCCGGAAGCTGCTGCCCAGGCGCGAAAAAAATCCGGTTTTGGCTTTTCCGGTTCCCGGCTGCCCCACCTGCTGCCCGCCGCCCGCGGGCCGCGACGGGTTGTAATAGCGGCCCTGCGACCAGTAGCCGCCCGTATACCCGCGGCGCCTGTCTTCATTCTCCTGCTCGCGGTAGAGCAGCTGACGATTAACCAGACTCTGTTTGTAAAGGTTCTCATCCTTATACACATAGGGGCTCAGCGCCGAATTCTTTCCCATCATATAGCCCAGTAATCCGGCAGCCAGAACCGACCCCAGGCCCATGCCCTTCTCATTCTTTTCCTGCTCCATGACGGCGGGTATCTTATCTTCAGGGATCATTTCTCTTCTTCCGTCGAAATGCTTGACCATCACGCCGGTGGCTTTGCTGGGAAACTCTTTTTCGATGCGGTAATCGCCGGGCGCGACCTCCTCCACGACGGTCATGACGCCGCTTTGCTGATAGGCGGTGTGGCTTCCCGCATCGTCTCCGAAGGAGCGCGTCCGGTTCTGCGTCGCCGCGTCATCCGCCGAATCGCAGCCGAGGATCAGGCTGTTGGCCAGAAAAAAGATGCCGCCGATCATCACTTTGCCGGTTGTATTTTTCTTCATCTTCCGCCTCCAGCCCGGGTTAAATGAGTTTGCTGATGACCAGCGAAAGCGCAATGGTAATGGCCTGCACCAAAACGAGAGCCGCCGTATTGCCGCTCTGGATGGCCTTGCCGATCGATGTTTTGGGCAGAAAAATCAACGCGGCAATCCGCTCAAAAATGATCAAACCGATCATCCCCGTGACGGCGCTTGCGGCAAAGGCTGAAAGACTGCTTGACCAGCCTGTAAAATCCCCGGCAATGCTGGCGCGCAGAATAATGCTGTAAGCCACCAGGAGCCCGGCCACGGCCACGCCGGCGCCGACATTGCCCGCCCGGACACACTCGGTAACATTAAAGCGGTAGATTTTTTCGTGAAGAGAAATCGCCGCGATCATGACGATCTGCCCCAGAAAGAAGAACACGACGGCCGTCACCATCCCGCCGACATCGCCGGAGAACGCCCCATTGACCAGAAACCCGGTGGCAATAAACGCGCCCGCTTCGATGATGCCGGTCGGAACGTTCCCGGACTTGACCAACTCATTGTTGGGGGCTTTGGGCACAATAACGAATTCATTGATAAAATGCGCGGCAAAAAAAATGACGACCACCACCAGGGCATAAACACAGAAGAATCCGATATCCCGATACGAGGATACATCCGGAATCAGCGCCTGCATGGCGATGCAGATTCCCACAAAGACGCCGAGACGCCGGAGCGCTACCGCCAGATTGCCGTTTTGGCTGATGAGCGCGTCATCGTCAAACCGGGTGATGACATCGGCAATTTTCTTGGTTAAGAATAAAAAGACAATGACCCCTGCCATGCAAATCATCTTCACCAGATAAGTTTCCATAAGCCCCGATTCCTTTGTTTTTAGTATTTTTTAGAAAAAAGTCGAGCCCCAGGGACCCGGTCCAACAATTCGAATCTACATTATCTTGTTTGAACCCGCAATGCCGAAAAGAAGTTCACCCCCGCGATGACGGCGCCCAGCAAAAATACATACTGGTAGCCCCAGGTCACCCAGATGAACCCGCCCGCGAGGGCGACGGTGATGGAAAAGACATGGTCAATCGTGACGCCCATGGTGAGCGTCTGCGTAATGTCTTCGGGGCGGACGGCGATTTTTCGCAGATAGGTGGCCCGCGCCATGCCGACCGACATTAAAAGCTGGTCCGCAATGAAGCAGGCCGACGCAACAATCAGGGCCGCGGTCTCGGAAAATACCGCAAGTGAATAGCCGTACCCCAGGCACACCAGCACAAGCAGCACGGCTTCCGACGTCAGGATAAGTCTTTCGCCGAACCTGTCGATCGCTCTTCCTAAAACCGGTTTGAAAAAAATGCCGATGACCCCGCCTGCAGCCAGAAGGGTCGCCAGCATTTGCGTTTTTTGATGGAAGACCGTTACCAGCACCCACGGAGCAAATGTCAGAAAGATCTGCTTGCGCGTCCCGTATAAAATATTGAGCCAGTAAAAAAGCCCATATTCTTTGCGCAGCTGAAACCGCGTGCGGGCGGCATACGGCTGATCTTTTTTCAGACGGAACAGAAGTGCGGCAACCGTCAGAAAGCCGCAAAAGGCGACTCCGTAGGAAATCTGGAACGTCACATGGAAGAATTTGAACCCCAGAAAGACGGCAAAGCTGCCCAGAATCATGGCCAGGTTGGC
>SBEK01000055.1:0-7109 GCA_009668925.1 Deltaproteobacteria bacterium | reverse complement strand
ACTGCCCCAGCCTTTTTCCTTCCTGGCCCTTGACGGCCAACTCCATCCCGATGCTCTGGTTCAACGGAATGAAGAGGTGCTGCCCGACACTGAAGATAAACAGCCAGACGAGCATCACGGAAAACCCCGGAGAGGCAAAACCGATCAGCAAGATCCCGAAGGCGCACAGCAGATTCGCCAGAACCGCCAGCCTCCGGGAGCATAGAAAAAAGAAAAGTGCGGCAAAGAAAATGACGAGAAATCCCGGCAATTCTCTGGGCAGTTCCATGAAGCCCCGCTGCCAGTCGCTGATCGAAAACGTTTCGTTGAGAAAATTATTGAAGGTGGAATCGACGATGCTCTGGGAAAACCCGAAGACGAACGTTGCGGCCAAGAACAGGCGGAAATCCGCAGGTAGAGTGGATGCTTTATGTACGATTCGCCTTAAAATGCCCCGTTGCCTCCATCACACCAAAACGGCAGCGACATGATGCGCTGCCGTTTACCGGATGTGTTCAATCCCGCTCATGCGGGACAAGCGTTAATGGTCTGTTGCTTGCTGCGAAACCAAGGCGTTTGTTTCATCCGTCGACGGTTTGCGGCGAGGCGGCGGATTAAAATCCCTCCGCCCTAAGATGCTCTCTGCTCCAGACGAATGCGGTCCTGGTAGTACTGCGTAATTTCATAGACGGCATAGTCGATGAGCAGCATGATTCTCATGACGCTGTCAATCGCCTGATGGTGTTCAATGGCGTTGATAAAGATCGCCTGAAATTCCGCATAGAGCCACATGTGCCGCCGCATCATATTCAGGGCGTAAATCGCTTCCTGCAGGGGAACGCCGCTTTCATAGCAGGTCCTCGCGTAATGCATGAAGAACTCCTGCGCTTTTTCATACCGATTGGGCGCGATCAGCATATTGCGCAGCTGGCTGTAAAATTTGATCGCCTGGAGCACCAGCCGCTCGGTCGGAATATCCCGGTAATGCGGGGTTCTCTTATTTTTCTTGACGTCTTCGGCCCACTGCCCCGCTATTTCATCAATATTGGCTTCCAGCACATCCAGCAGCTTGATTGATTCCACCATATTTATTCTCCTTCCGTAAATGCGTAAGCGTACAGGGAAATGGAAATTATTTTTTGCCTTTGGCCTTCTTCATCAATTCCTGGTATTCTTTTGTGACCTCGTATACCGCGTAGTCAAACAACAGAATGGTGCGGCTTAACGTATCCAGAGCCTGACGCTGGTCGATGCCGGAACTGAAGATGGTCTGGAATTCGGCATACAGCCAGATGTGGCGTCTTAACAGAATGAGCGCATAGACCGCTTCGTCCATGGGCACCCCCGCGGAGAAACTTTCCTCTGCGTAAGTACGAAAATACTTTAAGGTGGTCTCGCTGATTTTTTCTTCCGCGAACATCTTGCTGAAATTTTGATAGAATTTAATCCCCTGGTTGATGATCCATTCTTCATCCAGTTCCTTGTACTTTTTCGTCCGGGTGTTATTTTGCACGTCCATCGCCCATCTCTTGGCCATTCTCTCCGCATGCAATTCCGCAAGCTCCACATACTTGATAGCGTAGGTCTTCATGCTCCATCTCCTTTCGTGAAATAACGTCCTGCCGGGATGTAAGATTCTTTGATCTTAATATAAAACAGGAGCCGCAAATTGACAATAGCAAAAATGCAATAATACCGCCGGTCACGGTAATTCTTGACACGCCTCGGTTAATTCCATATAGAGTGCAAAAAACCAGCAAGGACGTAACCTCATGACCCGACCACGAATCCTTTTTATGGGCACTCCGGCCTTTGCCCTGCCCGCCCTGGCGGGGCTCGCCGGCCATTCTTATCCGATCATCGGAGTGGTCACGCAGCCGGATCGTCCGTCGGGACGCGGGCAAAAAGAGATTGCCCCGCCGGTCAAAAGCCTTGCCCTCAAACTGGGTCTGCCCGTCTGGCAGCCCGCAAAAGTCAAAGAGCCGCATTTTCTGGAAACACTGCATACGCTCAGCCCCGATATGATTGTCGTGGCGGCATTCGGCCAGATTCTGCCCAAAGCGATCATCGACTCCCCCCCGCTTGGCTGCCTCAATATCCATCCGTCGCTTCTGCCCAAATACCGGGGCGCGGCGCCGCTCAATTGGAGCATCATCCGCGGTGAAACGCAAACCGGCGTAACCATTATGCTGATGGATGAAGGCATGGACTCCGGCGATATTCTGCTGCAGGAGTCAACGGAAATCCGCCCGATGGAAACTTACGGCGAACTGCACGACCGGCTGGCCGACCTCGGCGCGGCCCTGCTCCTCAAGACAGTCGAAGAGGTTGCCTCCGGCACGGTTTCGAGGCGAAAGCAGGACCCTCAGCTCGTGACTTTTGCTCCGCGCTTGACCAAAGAAACCGGAAGAATCAACTGGCAAGACGGCGTTCATCAGATCGTCAACCTCATCCGCGGCCTCTGTCCGACGCCCGCCGCTTACACGCATCTGGACGGTCAGACATTGAAAATATACCGGGCCGAAGCCCGGCCCGAGAAGGTCGACCTGCCCGCCGGGGCGGTTGGCCGGGCCTCAGACGACGGCCTGCCCGTTGCGGCTTCCGACGGTTATGTGCTCGTAAAAGAGGTTCAGCTGGCCGGGAAAAAAAGAATGCCCATCGGCGATTTTCTGCGCGGCTGCCGTATAAAGCCGGAAACGATTTTCAATTGATCCGCCAGAGTGCATCGATCGCCGGGATCGGGGAAATATATGAAGAAATCCGTTCGCCACATCGCCGTCGACATTCTTAATCACGTCGCAGAAAGCGATGCCTTTGCCGGAGATTTGCTGGACGTCTGTCTGGATGAACAGAATCTTTCCCAGTCGGCGGACGGCCGCCTGCTGACCCATCTGGTTTACGGCGTCCTGCGCATGCAGGGGCATCTGGACTGGATTCTGACCCGGCTGTATCGCGGCGATTATGCCAAGATGGAGGAAGGCGTTAAGAATGTTCTGCGCACGGGCCTTTATCAACTCAAGTTCAGTGACCGTCTGCCGGCCTTTGCCGTGGTGGACGAAGCTGTCAAAACCGCGAAGCGGATCGCCCCGGCCGCCGGCGGACTGACCAATGCCGTTTTAAGAAGTTACCTGCGCAATACGGATAAAATTGTTTTCCCGGCCGCACAGAAGAATCCAACGGAACATATAGCGGCATTTTACTCCCATCCGCTCTGGCTTGTTAAACTCTGGCTCAACATTTTCGGACCGGAGGAAACCATCGCTCTGTGCCGCGCCGACAATGAATTACCGCCCCTGACCCTCCGTGTCAACACCTTGAAAATTTCCCGGCCGGCGTTCACGGAGCGGCTGCAAAGCGAAGACTTCAACGGCGATCCGACAAGGTTTTCCGAAGACGGAATCACCCTTCACGATCCTCCCCGGCCGATTCAGAAAACATTTTTCTTTAGAGACGGCCTCATGCGAATTCAGGATGAGGGGGCTCAGGTGATTTCATACCTGGTCAATCCCCGGGGCGGTGAAACCATCCTCGATGCCTGCGCCGGCAGCGGAGGCAAGACGGGACATCTGGCCGCCCTGATGAAAAATGAAGGCCGCATTGTCGCTCTGGACCGTGATGCGGATAAAATAGGAGAGCTGAAAAAGGAGTCCCGGAGAATAGGGGCTTCAATCATCGAAGCCCGGGTCGCGGATCTCGCGGGGCCTCTTCCATCCGATTTCGCCGGAGCATTTGACCGCGTTCTGGTAGACGCTCCCTGCTCCGGAACAGGAACGCTGGCCCGCAATCCGGAAATCAAATGGAGGTTGAAATCCGGCGATATACAATCTCTGGCGGCCACGCAGAAGGCGGTATTAAGAAATGCCGCCGGGGCGGTTAAAAAGGGCGGCTGTCTGATCTACTGCACCTGTTCCCTTCTCCCCGCGGAAAATGAAGACATCGTCCGGGAGTTTCTGGCCGAAGCTCCACACTTTGCCGTCGAAGCGAGGCATCCGGCCGTTTCCGGCACACTCCTGGACCCTCGCGGTTTTTTCAGAACCTATCCTCACCGCCATATGATGGACGGCTTTTTCGGGGCCGTTTTGCTTAACCGGAATTGAATTGACGAATTCAGCCCTATTATGCTAGCTTACGCTCCCATAATTCCTGAAGGAGTGCTTATGTTTCTAGAGCAAATGCAGGTCGGCCACATGGCGGTTTTCGCCTATCTGGTCGGCGACCCTGTAACCGGCGATGCCCTGGTCATCGATCCGGCCGATAATGTCCACGATATTCTGGCCGTCGCGGCAAAAAATAATTTACGAATCAACTACATCATCAACACGCACGGTCATGTGGATCACATCGGCGGCAACGCCGAGATGAAGAAACTGACGGGCGCCAAGATCGTTGTTCATGAAAATGACGCGGTCATGCTCACTTCCACACCGGCGGCCATGCTGCGGATGTTCGGCGCGGTGCAATCGCCGCCGGCCGATGTGCTGGTTAAAGACGGACAGACGATATCCGCCGGTAATGTCAACCTGAAAGTCATCCACACACCAGGCCACTCTCCCGGCGGCATGTGTCTCTATACGCCCGGTTATGTCTTCACAGGTGATACCCTGTTTGTCGAAGCCGTCGGCCGCACGGACCTGCCCGGCGGTTCCTGGCAGACCATGTATGAGGCGATCAAGGCTAAACTTTTCACCCTGCCGGATGAGACCCGGGTCCTGCCCGGCCACAATTACGGCCGGACGCCGACCTCCACGATCGGCCATGAAAAAAAGTATAATCCCTCGGTTCGCTAAAGGAGTAAATGACATGACAAAAATCATTTCACAGACGAATTTTCCGAAGCTGAAATTCCTCAACCGCGGCAAGGTGCGCGATCTCTACGCCGTGAGAGATTATCTGCTTTTGGTGGCCACCGACCGGATTTCGGCCTTTGATGTCATTATGCCCAACCCGATTCCGGGCAAAGGGGCGATTCTCAACAAAATGTCCGCCTTCTGGTTCAAACAGATGGAAGATATCATCGGGAATCATATCGTTTCCACGGACGCAGCCGATTTTCCGCCGGAATGCGCGCCCTACTTCGAGAGTCTGGAAGGCCGCAGTATGCTGGTTAAAAAAGCAACGCCGCTTCCGGTGGAATGCATTGTCCGGGGGTATCTGTCCGGATCCGGCTGGAAGGACTATCGTCACAGCCAGACCATTTCGGGCATCAAACTGCCGGATGGACTCAAGGAGTCCGCCAAACTTCCGCAAACGCTTTTCACACCGACCACGAAGGCTCCGGAAGGGGATCATGACGCGCCGATCACGCGCTCCGAAATGGAGGATATTATCGGGGCGGAGCTCACCGACAAGGTGGTTGAAAAATCCATCGCCATTTACGAGCGCGCGGCGGCCATCGCCCGCGACGCCGGCATCATTATCGCCGACACCAAGATGGAGTTCGGTTTGATCGGCAATGAGCTGATTTTGATCGATGAACTGCTGACACCCGATTCTTCCCGGTTCTGGCCGGCCGATGAGTACGAAGAAGGCCGGGCGCAACGCAGCTTCGATAAACAGTTTTTGCGCGATTACCTGCTTTCGCTTCGCTGGAATCAGAAACCGCCGGCGCCCGAATTGCCACCGGACATCATCGAAAAGACCCGGTTAAAGTATGAAGAGGCCTTTGCCCGTCTGGTAAAATAACGTCTCAACGGGTTGACAGCGGTCCTTTTTATAAGTAACCACTTCGCAGCAAGCTGTCCAAGGGTGAAATGAACGTCATTATTTAGAAGAAAGCGACAGGGAATTAACACTCGTCCCGCGTGAGCGGGGTTAAATGACCGAACATAATTTTTTGAGGAGAAAATCTTGAGTTTGAGAAAATTGCCGGATTACCGGCTGAAGCAAAAAATACTGTACATCGACAAGACGCCGGCCGCAACGCTGATCAGTTACGGAGACTTGTATATGGAGGACGGCGCGCTTTCCGACGCCCTGGATTTTTATACCAAAGCCTCGCATCGGACCGGCATGCAGAAAATCAAGGATCTCGCACTCGAGAAAGGCGATGCTTTTCTCTTCCGGGGCGCGGCCAAATCGCTGAATATCGAACTTCGGGACGCCGACTGGAAAGACCTCGGCCGTCGCGCCATGGACCAAAAGAAGTATCTGTTCGCCCGGCAGGCCCTGGAGAATGCCCATGATGCGGAAGCGTTGAATGCGCTGGCGGCGGTAATGAAAGCGGAGGAAGCAAAACAAAGCGCATGACCAAGAAGGATTACTATGAAATTCTGGGCGTCGGCAGATCGGCGACGGAAGAAGAGCTGAAGAAAAATTACCGCAAAATCGCGATGCAGTGTCACCCCGACAAGAATCCCGGAGACAAGCAAGCCGAAGAAAGATTCAAAGAAGCCGCGGAAGCCTATGAGGTCTTAAGCGACAGGCAGAAGCGTGAGATTTACGACCGTTACGGACATGCTGGATTAAGCAATACCGGGTTCCAGGGGTTCAGTGGATTCGATGATGTTTTCGCCAATTTCGGAGATATTTTTGAAGATGTATTCGGCTTCGGCCGCCAGCGCGGGCGCGGACGGTCGCGGCAGGCGGCCCGAGCCGGCGCGGATTTGCGCTATGATATGAAAATATCGTTTCTCGATGCGGCCTTCGGGATAACGACGACCATCGACCTGGAAAAGTTTCTGACCTGCCGCGTCTGTGAAGGCACAGGAGCCGCGCCGGGGACCGTTCCCGCCACTTGTCCCACCTGCCAGGGACGCGGCCAGGTTGTCCAGTCCAGCGGATTTTTCACGATCAGCTCCACCTGTCCGCACTGTCACGGGCAGGGTAAATTCATCACGAAACCCTGTTCGAACTGCCGCGGAACCGGGAAAGAACGGCAGCGCAAGAAGGTGGAACTGAAAATCCCCGCCGGTGTGGAAACCGGCTCACGGCTCAGGCTGCGCGGCGAAGGCGAAGCCGGCGAACTGGGCGGCCCCAGCGGCGACTTATACGTCTTTTTGCAGGTGGAGGAACACGATTTCTTTGTGCGCTCGGATGACGACATCGTTTGCCGCGTCCCCGTTTCTTTCGTCCAGGCCGCCCTGGGCGCCACGATTGATGTTCCCACGCTTAAAGAAACTGAAAAACTGAAA